>CAZHNE010000227.1:0-2806 GCA_964533775.1 uncultured Spirochaetaceae bacterium
CTTCAAAAATATCAACAGAAGTCGAGTTGTTTACGAGCAGAACAAATATTGATGCTGCATTAGAACTTCTTGATTTATCAAAGTACAAAGACTCTGAAGGTATAACTTATAGTGATTATGAGAAAGTATACGAAAATCCTTTTACAATAAGACCTAACAGCGATAAAATATCAGTTTCTACAGTAAAAGATACAAAGTTAATTTCTGTAACAATAACAGATCAAAACAGAGAGTTTGCAACTGATTTTGCTAACGCTCTTTCTGTTAGCTACGATACATTACTAACAAGCATTGCTAAAACCTCTAAAACAACACAAAGAGAGTTTTTAGAAGAGCAAATTCCACTTAATGAAGCTGAGTTAAAGACTGCAACTGATAAGTTATATGACTTTAGAGAGCAGTCAAACTTCTTAAAATTATCTGGAACTACTTCTATGTTAATTGATCAAATTTCTTATTATGAGTTAAGAAAAGAACCGTTAAAATTACAACAAGTTGATGCTATTAGTAAAATAAATTCTATTTATTCTAGTTTATTAAGTCAAAATATAAATGTACCAACAATTGATGAATTAACTAATAGTGAAGAGTTTCAAGAACTAAAATATATTTATGCGTATAATGAAGCTGAATATATCATATATGAAGCAGTTGTTTCTTCTAGTAGATCTGAGTCTTCTGTCTCTAACGGAGTAAAGACAAGAACAAGCGAGTTAGTTAGTACTTCATCATCTACCTCTAACAAAATGTTAGATTACATTAAAGAAGAGTTAAAACAGTACTCAAGTAATGATATGGTAGTTAATGCCTTACTGAACGAATATTCTAGAGCTATTTTATCCTATACTATTTGCGATATTGGTTTAATTGTATTAGAAGAAAGATCTTCGCAATTTAATGCAAAGTTAGAAGAACTACCAGTTGTTGAAAGAAAAATAAGTGAATTAACAAGAGATGTAACAGTGTTGCAAGAACTTGGAATACAGTTAAGGAAAATGTTAGAAGAAGTTAAGCTTATTGAATCATCCCTATCTGGAAATGTTAAAGTTGTAGATAGCGCAATTGTTGAAGACAAACCAGTAAGCCCTAATAAGTTATTGATTATGGCGGTAGCGCTGCTATTAGGAGCAGCTTTAGGTTTCTTATTAGCCTTAGTTATAGATATGGCCGATAACACTATAAAAACAACAGAGCAAGTGAGACAGTTATTAAAAAATACACCCATTCCTCTTCTTGGTTGGATTCCGCTAATGCGAGATCAAACAATTCACCCTGCTAGTAAGAAGAATCAAGGTTATAAGAATTTATCCGTTTATGATAATCCTACATCTTTTGAAAGTGAAAAATATATGTCTATTGTTTCCAATATTATTTTCTCAGGCGAAATTGGAAAGAATAAAATTATAACAGTCACTTCGTGTGATGTTAGTGAAGGGAAAAGTACTTTAGTAGCCAACATGGCTCTTAGTTTAACTAATATGGGGCACAAAGTTCTTATTGTTGATGGGGACTTAAGGATGCCCTCAATTGAAGATAAGTTTGGCTATGCGAGAGCAAAATTAGGACTAGTTAACTTTATTCAGGAAGATGATGTCAAGTTAGAAGATGTAATACTACAACCAATTGAAGAGATGCCTCTTTTACATATTTTACCACCAGGAAGATTACCACTCGTTCCAATTTCAATAGTATCAAATCCTAAGATGGATGAGTTAAAAGATTTAATAGGTCCGTACTATGATTACATCTTAGTTGATGCACCACCATTAGATTATGCCTCTGAAGTAATTTCTTTTGGCGAAAGGTTTGACTCTATAGTAGTTAATGTCAGGGCTAATATTACATCCAAGCCTGCTCTAAAAACTTTGTTACATGACTTGCATAGAGTTGAAGGTAATATTGTAGGTGTTGTATTAAATGCGTGTCTTCCAAAAGATGCAGATACTACCTCTGGTGGTAGTTCAAAATATGGATATGGTTATGCAAATAAATATGGAAATAAAGGATCTGATACCGCAGAAAAAAATATTAAAATAATTACTTCTAGACGCAAAGCAATAAAAATTTATAAGAAGAGTTTAAAATACAGGAAAATCACTGATACAAAGTGGCAACAACAAACTAAATTAGCTCCTTTAGCTAATTTACAATCAAATGTTACACGGGAGAGTGAAATTGTTCTAAAGAAAGAACAACAACACACCAGTTTGATTGATCCTAAGAAAGAAGAAAACAATAACAATGTTAATAAATCTAGTTTAAAAGAAAGTAAGAAAACTCATCAAAAAGAAAATAAAGCTAATTATGATGATATTTTAAACTTCTTAGAAAATGACCCATCAGCAAGTGGGAAGGGAGATGAATAAAAGTTATTATAATGTACTGCAGAGTATATAAATTTCTTTGTTTTCTTAACTTTTCACTGCAGAATTAAACATTATAAAAATATATTTGTTTGCTTGTAGGTTTGATTTTTATAAACTGTAATTTGAAACTCTAATCTATACGCTTAAGAATTGATAAAAGGTAGTTTTACAATTTTTTAACCTTTTTATTAATAGAATGATTATAAATAGCCTTAGCGCCTATTATTAATAAAAACTCATACTAATTATATTAAAACTTCACATTTACCTATCATTTGTCACAAACAAAGAAATAGATTAGAAACTATTTGATTATTTTTTACTGATAAGTTACGTTATAACTAGACTATTAAGTTCATTTAAATCAGTATATGCATTATAAAAAAGATTAAGGGGACAATTATGTATTTTCGAGTAAATAAATCCATAATCATAATTTT
>CAZHNE010000228.1:0-2800 GCA_964533775.1 uncultured Spirochaetaceae bacterium
CAATTACAAGAGGAGGCACTGGGAAGCCGTATTTTACTAAGTAATAAGTGATAACCCTAAAAAGAAGCAACTTTACTTTTCTTTTCTATATGATCTTTTAACCGATCTCTTGAATTTAATAAATGTTTTTGCATAGCATATTGCGCTGCTTCACCATCTCTAAGTTTTAGTGCAGCAATAATTTTATTGTGCTCTATAAGTGAATCAGGTACAGGTTTAATTAAGCCTTTTTGATATGGTCTATTTAGAAACCTTAAAGAATTTCTAATTTGAGAGAATAAAGGGTTTTTAGCAAGAAAGATTATTTTTTGATGAAACTTTTTATCTGCTAAATTATATTCTTTTACTTTATCTTGAGAAACTCCAATTTTAAACAAATCAAAACTATGTACTAGTTCATCAAGTTCTTCTTCTGTAGCTCTTTCGCAACAAAGTCTTGCAGCCATTGACTCAAGAGCAGCCCTTATTTCAAATAAATCGCAAAGTTCTTTTGGAGAAAATTCTTTTATGAAAAAACCTTTTCTAGGTAACTGGAACAAATAATTCTCTCCAACTAATCTATTAAGTGCATCATTAATTGGAGTAAGGCTAACGTTGAATCTAGCTACTAAATCATTCTTGTTAATTTTTTCTCCAGGAACTAAATCATTGTTCTCTAGTAGCTCTTTAATTTTTTCATAAATATAGTCTTTTACTGATTTATTTTCTAACTTAGTATCCATTTTAGCCTCGTATGTTTAGTATTTGTAAAAGTTTAGTTTTAGTAGATCCGTAAATATGGTAGTGCATTAATTGAGATGCGCCTAAAGCATCTCTTTCGGAAAGTAATTCAACTATGTTTTTATGATCCTGTATTGATTTTTCCATTGGTTTTAATAGATTTACAGCATACATGAGCGGTATATACTTTTGCAGTATTTCAGCAACCAAACTGCTTTTGGAGCTTTCTATAACAATGGTATGAAACTCATTATCTAGTGTTTTAAACATAGTTTGATCATTATTCTTTACAGCTTCCTCTGTTTTTTTAATATTTTCTTTTAAAAGAAGGATTTGTGTATCATTTATTTCTTTTGCAGCTAGTTCACAAATATAGGGTTCTAATCTACCACGAATCTCAAAAACTGATAATAAGTCTTTATTAGTGAATTTCCTAACTCTAGTTCCACGTCTAGGAATTGTTTCAGTTAATTGTTCGCTACTTAGCCTATTGAGTGCTTGCAATAATGGTGTTCTGCTTATTCCTAGTTTGTCTGCAAGACGTATTTGGTTAAGCTTTTGCCCAGGAGCTAATTGACCCGTTATAATCATTTCTTTTATTTTTTTATAAGCTTTTGTGCTTAAGTCTTCAATAAGTATTGAATCAGTTTTGTTATTCATATTTACTCCTGGTTTTTATTTGTTTACAACATTTTGTGGAGTTTTATTTATAAACTGCTTTACGTTATCTACTGCAATATCTAAAAGTCTTTGGCGGCTTTCTTTAGGTGCCCAAGCTATGTGAGGAGTTACTATGCAATTAGGATGTTTTATGAGCTTGTTGTCCCTTTTAGGAGGCTCAACGGATAATACATCTACGGCTGCGCCGCTAACTTTTCTACTCTCTAATGCTTCATACAAAGCCTCTTCATCAATTAACCCACCTCTAGATGTGTTAATAATTTTAACACCATCTTTTGCCTTACTTAATGAGCTTGCATTAATGATTTTTTCAGTTTCAGGAAAGAGAGGGCAGTGCAGAGAAATAACATCACTTTCTTTTAATAATTCATCAAGAGTGACGTACTTAACACCTTCTTTTTCCCAATTCTTATTTACATAAGCATCGTAAGCAAGAACATTCATTCCAAAACCTCGAGCAACTAAACTAGTTTGATGACCTATTCTTCCAAATCCTATGATTCCAATTGTTTTTCCATATAATTCAACAAGAGGATAATCCCAGAAACAGAAATCTATACTATTAGCCCAAGCTCCTTGTGCTACCCTATTACTGTGATGACCAACTCTATGACATAGCTCTAATAATAAAGCAAATACAAATTGAGCTACAGCTGTAGTTCCGTATGTAGGAATGTTAGTAACAACAACTCCATACTTCTTAGCGCTTTCTAAATCTACAACATTGAATCCTGTAGCAAGAACACCAACATATTTTAAATTTTTACAAGCTTTAAACTCTTTTTCACCTAATGGAGTTTTGTTTGTTAAAATAACTTCAGCATCTCCAATTCTGTTAATGATATCTTCATCACTTGTTCTATCATAAATTGTAGTTTCTCCTAAAGCTTCAAGAGAAGCCCAATTTAAGTCTCCAGGATTTAAAGTGTAACCGTCTAATACAACTATTTTCATAATAATTACCTCTTATAAAATATGAGTATTTTTATATTTTACAAGAAGTTAGTGAAAAGTCAAGAATTAAATCTTGTATACATAAATTGAATGTAGGTACAGTTAAATTGCTTATAATAAATATTTTATTATAAATAATAAACTTTGTATTCTTTTAAGAGAAAAAAATTATGAAAAATTAAAGTTTAGCTAAGCTTTTAATGAAGATTTTTTAAGGAGCAGAAAACTATTTTTATGTTTAATAATCAAGCATAATTTAAATTATCACCTGCATTGAACATTTAAATGTTATCTTTTCCCTACTATTAGCTAACCTTTTCAATTAACTTTTCAATTAACACCTTTTTTTAAAGAATATTTACATTTTGATATTTGTTTTATTTATGGTATAATACCCTTATCTAAAAAAAATTAAAAAAGGGATGATAATGGATAAGAAAACAAT
>CAZHNE010000229.1:0-2795 GCA_964533775.1 uncultured Spirochaetaceae bacterium
CCACCACAAATACCAGTTCCTGCAGAAATTAAATTAGAAAGTTTCCATTCTAAGTTGAGAAGTTTTCCGATGAAAAAACCACCGCCAAAACAAGTTAAAAATGTAAAAAACATAACAGTTAAAGAAAACTTACCTACATTAAGGATTGTGCCAATACTTAAGGAAGCACCTAATAATATAATAGAAAACTTTAATACTTTTTTTGAAGTAAATTTTAACCCCGCTATAACTTTCTCATTAGGCTTTAATAGGTAATTAACAGCCATTCCTATAAACAAAGCAATAACAGAAGCTCCAATAAAAGGAAAAGGAAGTATACTCTCTATTCCCCTAGCAATAAATGCTATTAACAAAGCGAGTGAAAAACCAGGAAGATAATTTAATATTTGTTTCATAAAACCCTCATTACTATTTTGAATTTCTTTATACTACAAGAAATTTATAATAAAATCAAATAATGATTTGTTATTAATCATAAACTTATGTTATAGTTAATTTGTATCAAATAGTAGGAAGGAAATATGGTAGATATAAAGATGATCACGTTTTTAAAAGTTGTAGAACTGAGGAACTATACAAAAGCTGCTGACGAGTTAAACATAACGCAACCAGCTGTTACACAACATATTAGAAAATTAGAAGAAAACTACGATTGTAAACTAATAGAGATTATTGGCAAGTCCGTAAAACTAACCCCGCAAGGAAAGCTTCTATACAATTACGCTAATTTTCAACTTGCTAATGAAATGCTACTTATAAATCAATTAAAGAAGGTAGAAACTCCAATGAAAATTGGTGCAACACTTTCAATTGCTGATTATTACTTACCGCCCTTTTTAAGCTCGTACCTTGAGAATTATGATGAACTAGTTTCAGTTACGGTAAAAAACACAAGACTTATAATTGAAATGTTATTAAAAAATGAACTATATTGTGCATTTATTGAGGGAATTTTCGATAAATCATTATTTTACTATGACGAGTTTTGCACAACTAAATTTGTTCCTGTTGCTAGAAAAAATCACCCATTAGAGGGAATTAAAGCAAGTATTAAAGATATTCATCAATACCCATTAATTTTAAGAGAAGAAGGATCAGGAACTCGAAAGATTTATGAAAACTATTTGTATCAAAATAACGATACAATTCATTCTGCCATTAAGGTTCAAGAAATTAGCAGCTTCGGTATTATAAAAAAAGTATTAAAAAACTCTAACAGTATTTCCTTTATGTATGAGGAAGTGGCTAAAAGAGAAGTTGAAAGAGACGAATTATGCTACCTTTCTATAAAAAACTTCTCTATTATAAGACCTTTGTACTTTGTTTATCCCAAAAACAGCTTAAAGAAAAATGAAAACACCTTGTTTTATGAAAGGTTAAAAAAAAATCAAAGTCTTTAAGTTCTTTAGCTACTTAGTAATTAAAACATAGTAGCTAATTTACACTTAAACCATAAACCCACCTTTCATTGGTGAATTAGCATGTTCAGAATAGATTTTAATTACTCCACTCTTATATTTTGATTTAAACTTTTTTAAACCTTTTTTTCTTTCTTCAAGAATTGTAGGAATTTCTTCTTGAGTAAGTTCCACTCCATTTATCCCAATTATCTCAAGTTTTCGCTTAGGAATGTTAATATAAATTAAATCATTTTCTTCTATTAAAGCAATTGGACCACCCTCTGCCGCTTCAGGTGAAACATGCCCTATTGCAGGCCCTTTTGATGCACCTGAAAATCTACCATCTGTAATTAAAGCAATGCTTTTACTTAATTCAGGATCAGAACTTATTGCTTCTGTTGTATAAAACATTTCAGGCATACCAGTTCCTTTAGGACCCTCGTACCTAATAATAACAGCATCCCCTGGGTGAATCCTTTTTTTGAGTACTGCTTCAACAGCTTCTTCTTCACTGTCAAAAGGTCTTGCCTTTAAAGTAGCTTCAAACATTTCTTTTGGCACAGCTGAGTGTTTAACAACTGAACCTAATGGTGCTAAATTACCTTTTAGTATTGCAACTGTACCTATCTTTCCAATAGGGTCATCATAGTTTCTAATTATATCAGTTCTTTTTAAATTCCATTTTTTTAGATTTTCTTCACACTTTTCATAAAAATGTTCTTTCTTTAAATCTTCTAAATTGTCTCCCAAACTTTTTCCTGTAATTGTTAAACAATCTAGATTTAATCTACTTTTTATCTCTTCCATTATACGTGGGACACCACCAGCATAATATAAAAATTGAGCAGGCCATTCTCCTGAAGGTCTAATATTTAACAGATAATGTGCGTTTGAATGAATTTCATCAAACAAATCAGAATCTATTTCTATTCCGTATTCATGCGCTATTGCAGGAAGGTGAAGTAGGGAGTTTGTAGAACCTGAAATTGCGGCGTGTACTAATATTGCATTTCTAAAAGACTCTTTAGTAACTAATTCATGAGATTTTAAACCGTTTAAAGCATTTTTCACAGATTGCCGACCAGCTTTATATGCATATTCCCCCAGCTCTAGACTAGTTGCTGGTAATAATGCAGAACCTGGTAACATTAAACCTAAGGCTTCAGCCATTATTTGCATTGTTGAAGCTGTTCCCATAAATGAACAAGCGCCACAAGAAGGACAAGCATTATGTCTATAGTATAAATACTCCTCTTCGCTTATTTCACCTCTTTTGAACTGAGCATCATATGTGCCAATTTGTTCTAAAGTCAAAAGATTAGGACCAGCATCCATAACACCCGACGTTTGACAGTTAGTTAGATAACAATCGCAAGAAATAAAACATTTAATTAT
>CAZHNE010000230.1:0-2764 GCA_964533775.1 uncultured Spirochaetaceae bacterium
CAGGAATCCAGAAGTTGTTCATCGCTTGTCTATACCAATCACTTACCCAACTATATTTAATATTGTTAAAGTCATTTAAGTTGGTGGTATTTCCGCCTACCATTTTTCTTTTATCTAAAGAGATATCTCCATGTTCGTTAAACATAGGTCTTCTTACTATTTTCTTCATTTTGTATTCTCCTTTACGAACTACAAGATTCACATTCTTCTACTTCTAGAGCTTGACTTCTTAGGTAGTAGACTGTTTTAACTTTGTTTTTATAAGCTTCAAGATATAAATCTAGAATAGTTCTAAATGTCATTTCATTTGTTATATATAAGTTCATACTCATTGCTTGATCAACATGGCGTTGTTTTATTCCAGCAGCTTTTACACTCCATTTTTGATCTATTAAGTGAGCATTTTTATAGTACCAAAAAGTATCAGTGTTTAACTGGGGTGCAACTCTTGGAATTAACATATTCTTCTTTTCTTCTAAGAAAAACTTATTCATTATCGGATCAATTCCTGCTGTTGTACCTACAAGAATACTCGTACTGCTAGTTGGTGCAATAGCCATGAGGTATGCATTTCTAATACCGTTTTCCTTAATTTCTTTTTGTAGAGCTACCCATTTATCACTGTTATAGTTTCGTCTTTCAAAGTATTTTCCAGTTTGCCATTCACTGTTTTCAAAATAAGTATAAGAGCCTTTTTCTTTACTTATTTCCATACTAGCTTTAACTGCACTGTAGTTTATTTTTTCAAATACTTTATCAACATAATCAAGATGATCTTGGCTCTCCCAACTGATTTGCTTTTTTGAGAGCATATGGTGATAGCCACTAACACCAAGGCCAATAGAACGGTATTGTTTGTTTGTAACTTTTGCATATGGAACAGGATACATATTTAAATCAATTACATTATCCAGAGCTCTTACAACACTTTTAACTGTTTCATCAATATCCCTTTCATCGTCAGTATCAATGTTTCCAAGGGCTAAAGAAGCTAGGTTACAGACAACAAAGTCACCAGGTTTAGTTTTTTCTACTATGATAGTATCCCCATCTTCTGTAGTAATTTCTTTACTTACAAACTCTATAGCCTTCATATTTTGAGCAATTTCAGTACACAAGTTTGAGCAGTAAATCACCCCTTCATGTTTATTAGGATTTGCCTCATTTACAAAGTCTCTGTTAAAGGTAAAGGGAGTTCCTGTTTCAATTGCAGACTTTAGTATTAATCTAATTAAATCTTTAACTACAATAGGTCTTTTTGATATAGCAGGATCTTTTACACAACTTTTATACTTCTCTTCCCATTCTTTGCCGTAGTAATCTTCTAGATGATAGCCTTTAGCTTTATGAATTTCATATGGACACATTAAGTACCAAGTACCATTAATGTCATGCTCAACCATTTCCCAAAATAAGTTTGGATAACAAACTGCTGGAAAGACATCGTGAGCTTTCATTCTGTCATCCCCATTGTTTGTTCTTAATTGTAAAAACTCAGGGATATCTTTGTGCCATGCATCAAGATAAACGGCTACAGCACCTTGTCTAACTCCTAACTGATCTACAGCAACAGCTGTATCGTTAGCTAATTTTATCCATCTTATTATGCCACCAGCAATACCTTTAAAGTTTCTTATAGCCGAACCTACAGCTCTTACTTTTCCAAAGTATAAACCCATGCCTCCGCCAAATTTACTTACTTGAGCAAAGTTATCTAAAGATCTGTAAATCCCATCTAATGAATCAGGAACAGTATCAATAAAGCAAGAGGATAGTTGATGATATGGTTTTCTAGAATTACTTAAAGTAGGGGTAGCCATAGTAACTTTATGTTCACTTAGCATATTGTAAAACTTTTGAACCCACATTAATCTGTTCTTTTCTTCTTTCATCGCTAAGTGCAAAGCTATTCCTAAGTACATTTGTTGAGGCGTTTCTATTTGCTTATTATCATGTGTTTTAATAACATACCTTTTTATAATTAAGTCTAAACCACTGAAAGTAAATAGTTTATTTCTTTCTTCGTCTATAAAAGATTCAGCTTCAAAAATTTCTTCTTTTGAATAACTTTCTAAGATATATTTACCATACAACCCATGTTCAGTCATAAAACGTATTTTTTCATAAAGGTTGTTAAACCCAAATTGCACTTTATACTTAGTTAAATTTAATGAAAATTGAAGATATAATATTCTTGCAGCTATAAACTCCCAATTGGGAGCTTCAATAGTTGTAAGCTCAGCACTAGCTTTTAATAAAGCATTTAGTTTATCAGTTTTTGTCATTTGAGGCTTAGTGAAAGCAAGATACTTGTTATATAAAAGGCCTAAACTATATTGAGAAGAAGTAAAATCATTTTGAACCTCTCTTAAGACATCATTAAGGCTTTCTATCTCTATATTATTACAAATTGCCCTTCTCTCTTCTCTCTTTTTTGCTTGTCTTGATCTATAAAGAATAAAACTTTTTGCTACATCAAAATACTTATGGTTCATTAAAGTTTCTTCAACTAAATCTTGAATCCTTTCAACACCAATTTCATTTTCTTCTTTTTTTAGTTTCTCTTCTATTTCTTTTACTAATATATTTAAAGTTTTTTTGTTACATTTTATATTTTTTGCTACAAAAGCACATTGAATTGCTTGAAGGATCTTGCTTCTTTGATATTTCTCAATTTGGCCATTCCTTTTAACAATGTGTGTTATTTTCATGAGTTCTCCTATCTAGTTGTTATTAACAATTATAAAATCATACTAAAAGAAAA
>CAZHNE010000231.1:0-2756 GCA_964533775.1 uncultured Spirochaetaceae bacterium
AAGTTAAAATCCCCTTTAAACAAAATATGTTGCTTTTTTCAATACCTGCTTTTATTAATGATATAGATGATCAAGAGAGTTATTTGCAACCTTTTGAAATAGTAAATATTTCTAATTAAAATATTTATAAAAAAATATACCCGCTATTTATAGCGGGTATTTATATGATTTTATTGCTAATAATTAGCAATCACAAGTGTCGAAAAGTTTAGTACCGATGTCCTTTCTGTACCACATACCTTCAAATTGGATATTATGGATTGCTTTATAGGCTTCTTTACTAGCATTTATAATGTTGTTAGATCTTCCTACAATAGTAACACATCTTCCCCCAGTAGTAACTAGCTTGGAGCATTTTCTATCAATAGTACCATAGAAGAATAGAGGCAAGTCTTTACTAAAAGTATTAAACAGTAATGGGGAAGAAATAGGGGATACTTCTCTATTTATTATTGGCTCTTGAGGATATCCCTCGCTTGCAAGCACTACAGCAGTGCAGGTGTCATTGCTTAATTCTAATTTAAAGTCATTAATTTTGTCTTCATTTAAGCAGTTATATATTTCTACTGCATCTGATTTTATTAATGGAATTATAGCTTGGGTTGCGGGGTCATTTAATCTAACGTGATAATCAACAAGGATAGGACCACGAGTTTTGTGAAGAATGATAGAAAGTGTTAAAACACCTCTATAAAGCAAACCTTCTTTTTTCATTCCTGCTAAAACTGGATCAATAACTTTTTCTATGATTTCAGCTTTAGTAACTTTGCAAATAGGAACAGGACAAATAGCTCCCATACCGCCTGTTGGTAATCCGCCTTCTTCTTCTGTTTTAGTGTATTCACTACACATAGGAAGAGTTAGGTACCCTTTTTTATCGATAAATAAAGTAACTGTTAAAGGTAAGCCTTCTATATGGTCTTCTAAAAGAATAGGGGCGTTTTTTAATAGTTTTTTTGAGAATTTCAAAAGAGCTTCTTTATTATCGCTATCAATCATTACTCTACTTGGAGCTTGTTCGTTACTTTTAATAACAAATCTTTGATTTTCATTTTTATCCAAGAACTTTGATAAAGAGTCAAGTTCTCTATAAATCATATGTTTTGGAGTTTGAATATTGTACTTTGCAGAGAAATCTCTAGAGTACTCTTTATCATTTTCTAACTTTAAACAGTGGGATGGGGTACCGAAAACTGTAATACCTTTTGTTTTTAGAAAGTCAACGACACCTGTCATTAATGGAGCTTCTGTTCCAATAAAAACAGTATCAATATTATGGAGTAAGCAAGCTCTGTAAACACTTTCAGGAGAAGAAGGATTAACATATTTTAAGTTAGTTGCAATTCCTTCAGTACCAATATTTCCATGCGCTACATACAAGCCATTTATAAGTTTACTCTTTGAAAAAAACCACGTAATTGCATGGTCCTTTGCTCCAGAGCCTAATACTAATAATCTCATTACGATTCCCCCTTAGTTTGTATAAAGATATCATTATCATATTGTTAGGGTCAACATGTACAGTGTTACATGTTTATTCTCTTTAACTTAACAGTGACAGTGCATCGATATAGTCTTCTTTGCTAGTAGCTTTCATCAATAGTTGTTTAACTTTTGATGAGCCTCTAACCCCTTTTAAATAAGCACAACTATGCTTTCTCATTTCCCTAAAAGCAATATCTTCTCTAATAGTGTTTTCACACATTAAATCTAAATGTTCTTTTATTGTTTCTATTCTTTCTTTTACTGAGGAAGGGTAAATATCTTCTCCAGTTAGTAAAAGATGTTTTGTTTGATTGAATATAAAAGGATTGCCAATAGCTCCTCTTGCAAACATAAGTCCATCTACATTTGTTTCTTGTAGCATTCTCAGTCCATCTTGAGGTTCAAACAAATCTCCTGAGCCAAAAACAGGTATCCCCTTATAGAGAGTATGAACCATTTTGGTTAACTTTTCTAAGCGATCCCAATGTGCAGTTGGCATGTACCCTTGTTTTTTAGTTCTTGCATGCATACAAATTGAACTCGCTCCATTGTCTAGAGCAACTTTTGCAAAATCCAAATAGTTTTCACTTTCCCCGTTCCACCCAGTTCTAAACTTTACACTAACAGGTATTGTTGTATTTCTATCTATAAACTTAACTAAGGCAGCCATTTTTTCTGGGGTTTTCATTAAAGCACTACCAGCACCAGTTTTTGTTACCTTTGGAACAGGGCATCCACAGTTAATATCTATAATAGTAGGATTGTATTTTAATAGGGTTTCAAATCCTCTTTGTAGTGAATCCACATTATCTGTAAATATTTGAATAGCGAAGAGGTTCTCATTTTTAGCCCTCGTCATTAAGTCAACTGTTTTTTGATTATCCCTAGCAATTCCTTCAGTACTAACCATTTCTGATGTAGTTAGATTAGCTCCGTTCTTTATGCAAAGAGACCTAAAGGAAATATCAGTATAACCAGCTAAAGGTGCTAAAAACAAATTCCCTTCTATTTCTACATCTTTTATTTTTATTGGATGATATAATGATTTGTTATTCAATATTATATTATCTCCTGATTGTTTTTTAAATTATTATCATTTGTTACTACTTATTTCTACAGTATTACTGTGATATTATCAAAGCTTTGAAAAAATTAATATATACATTGATAGAGTAATTATTCTTTTAAGGTATAAAATAATAAAAAAGTATTAATATAATTGATTCATCTCTCTTGTTTTAATCCATATAGTTTGACTTTTAATTTTTATC
>CAZHNE010000232.1:0-2748 GCA_964533775.1 uncultured Spirochaetaceae bacterium
ATATTTCCTCCTTATGAAGACTTTTGGATTGAATATAAATACGTTAGGATGAATGACTTTGTTATTAGTTTGTCATTAGAGCCATCTTCTTGGCTTAGACTTTATGGAGAATTAAAATTCCCTCCTAAAAACATTTTAAGTTTTAGACCTGATATGTTTGCACCAAACTGGGTGGAAAGAGATGGTTTTAAGATAAATCCTGATTACCCTGATTCTTATAATGCTAGAATAGTCACCCTTGGTTTTGAATTAGAATATCCAATCTTTAAAAAGTTAGGCAATACTACTTTTGGTTATAATTTAACAATGTATGAAGAAGGTAAAGTAATTTACGATCACTTTGAGGGTGGGGATATACGCTTTGATAAAAATGCTCCTTGGGAAAAAGTTCATGATATAAGGATAGCCCAAGATTTAAGTGATACTTTATCACTAGAAGTTTCATACCACAACGGAAGATCTCTCTTCAATGCATTATATTTTCAGCATACATCTATTGTTTCTATAGGGCTAAGATTTAATCCTTATGAAACTCTTACTTTATTTAATACAAATAAAGATAGTTAATCTATTTATCTCTTAAGTAGTTTAATTAAATGCTTCATTTAGTAATAGAGGTCGCACTTAGAAGAGAGTTTTATTAAAAAATGGGGGCATATCATTTTAAGAGCAAACAGAAAAGAATTTTTAATATTAGTACGGCTATAATTTTATTAAAAGAGTTAATTGATAGCACATTTATGTTTAGATATATACTAGCTAAAACAAAGGACATTTATTTTATGAAAAAGCGATTATTGTTATTCTCAGTTATTTGTGTTTTTACACTATCTTATCTTTATTCTGCTGTTGAATATAGGTTTGATTTATTTTCAATAGATCCTTTACATAAAGAGTATTTCGCAGATCAAACTAGGGCAGACTTAAGTTTTAATTTTTATTATTTCAATGAAGGGTTTCCAGATAGAATAGTTCAAACAAAAAAAATTGGAGAAAATGAGCATAAGGTTATATCTTGGGAATTTGAAAAAACTCCTAGAATGGAAAATACCATGGTTAATATTAAGGTAGGAGAGACAATATCATTTATAAGAAATTCATTTTTATTTGATAATTACTTAAGTCCTATTGAATTTGATTTTTCAATACAAGGCGGTATTCAGTCTTTCTATACTGGAGATATTAGTGATAGTTATGGCTTTGATGGAATTTACTTTTTTGGTGGAACTTTTAGAATAGCTGATTTTATCTCAATGAGAATAGGCAATCATCATTATTCTTCCCATTATGGGGATGCTTCACTAAAACCAGTAATTGCTGATATTAAAAGACCGGGCGATCAATTATCTATTTCTTATAAATATTTAAGAATGAATGATTTTGTTTTTGGCTTATCAGTCGAACCAACCTCTTGGTTAAGACTGTATGGTGAATTAAAGCAACCTACAAAAGAAGTTATTGTATTTAAACCTCTAATGTTTGCTCCTAATTGGGTCAAATATGGTGATAATGTAGTTAACCCCGACTATCCTGATTCTTATAAAAACAGAATTGTTAATGTTGGAGTAGAGCTTTCTTATCCAATATTTAAAAAGTATGGTAATACCACTATTGGTTATAACTTACACATGTATGAACAAGGTAAAATTAAATATGAAATAAACGATGGGGTTGGTGGAGTAGAAGGAGATGTTTCCTTTGATGAAGATTCCCCTTGGGAGTTAGCACACGATATAAAGATTGCACAAACTTTTAATCCATCATTTTCTCTTGAAGTTGGATACCATAAAGGTAGATCCCCTCACAATATTTATTTCTTCCAACAAACATCAATAATTTCATTGGGTTTAAGATTTAATCCTTAAACTTAGTTAAAAGACTTAATAAAAAAATAGAGCCAGTAAGAAAACAGACTATTGTTTTACTATTGGCTTTTTTTGTTAAGGGGTAATAGTTGCTATATTTACCTATTAGATGTTATTTTAATAATAATTAATGTAATGTGTATACGTGTTGGAGAGGGAATGTATGAAGAAGTTTAAAACAATTGTAACTGTATTATTAGCCTTATTATTTTTATCTAGTTGTGCATCAACAACCCGTGTTCACTCTTTAGTAGGTTCTACCCCTACTCCTATTGTAACTCCAAAGGTTGGAGAAGAAGCTAGAGTTAATATTAATGAAGTAGTTCTTAACCAAGGTCTTTATTCTACAACTAAGACAGTTGTTTTAAAAAGCGGTAAAGGAGTAAGCACTCCAAAAGGTGAATACCTCTTAGTTGGTAAATCAAGAAGAGGTGAGGCGGTTTATAGAAATAGTGAAAAGCCTTTTCTCTCTTCAACTTATCCAACTTTGTTAGAAAAGTATAAAGGTCAAATTACTTTAGCAACAGGTAGAAAAAAGCCATTAAAAGCTAAAGACTTTGATATTACCTTTACAGTAGGGGAGTCTTCTTTTAACCAAAGGTTATTATTAAAGAGGATAAAAGATAATATAGTTACTCTCTCTTATGAAGAGTCTATACCTAATTCAAGTGAAAGGATTAAATCAGTAGATCTCTCGTTTGATTTAAGCAAAAATAAAACAATTAACATTAATAACTCTTCTATTGAAGTAATTAGCTTTGATGAGAATAGTATTACTTATAAAGTAATTTCTGGGTTTTAACTTTCGAAGAAATTATTAAAAATAATAGGCTATTCAACGTTTAGTGTGGGTAAATAAATAATTTAGAATACTTTACCGTGT
>CAZHNE010000233.1:0-2734 GCA_964533775.1 uncultured Spirochaetaceae bacterium
TAAGGCTTAAAAAATTAGGAAAACTTAGTAAAAAAGGTTATCAAGGTAAGGAGGATAAATTAAAATAATGGAAAATAAATTATTAGTAGATGAATTTGCTAAAGCAATGTATGAAGACTCGTATCTTTTACCTAACGAAACAATCCACGACCTATATCATCGGGTAGCTTATGATAATTGTCGGGATAATAAAGAACGAGCTGAAAGAATAAAAGGATATCTATATAAACAATGGTTCTCAGGGGCTACACCTGTTCTATCTAATTCAGGTACGGACAGAGGGTATCCTATATCTTGTTTTAAAAGTGTAACTTATGATAATATGGAGAGTATTGGATTTGGTTTAATGGAAGATTTAGTTTTAGGCTCAGGTGGTGGTGGAATAGGAAGAATGAAAAACTTAAGAGGTATTGGAAGACCTATATCAAATGTTGGAACTTCTAGTGGAAAAATTCCATTTTATAAAGTTGATGATGCTATGGTTAACGCAGTTTCACAAGGAGCTTTACGAAGAGCTAGTAAGGCTGAATATTTACATATATCTGATATTGAAATTGAAGAGTTTATAAAAATTAGAAAACCTACTGGAGGGGATTCAAATAGAAAGTGTTTTAACTTACACCACGGAATAGTTATACCCGATAGTTTTATGGAAGCTGTTGTTAATAAACAACCTTGGGGCTTAAAATCAGTAGATTCTGATGAGGTTTTAAAGTATGTAGATGCTTATAAGCTATTTGCAGATATTTTAACTTTAAGAATTGAAACAGGAGAACCTTATTTATTTTTTGAAGATAATGTAAATAAAAATTTATGTGAGTTATATAAGAAAGAAGGGTTAAGTGTTACCTTTAGTAACCTTTGTTCAGAAGTCCTTCTAAATGTAACAGCAGATAAAACAGCTGTTTGTTGTCTTAGTTCGGTAAATTTAGAAAAATATGATGAATGGAAAGATAATGAACTTTTTATAGAAGACCTTATGTATTTCTTAGATGGTGTTTTAATACAATATGAGGAAAAACTTGAACAAAGTCCTGAATGGAAAAAACCATTCTTAAGAAGAGTTATAAACTTTGTTAAAGAAGAGAGAGCAGTAGGTCTAGGGGTGATGGGTTGGCATAGTTTACTACAACTAAAACATATTCCATTTGAAAGTCCAATGGCTAAAGGTTTAAATTTAAAAATCTTTAAATACTTACAAGAGGAAACAAATAAAGCTAGTATTAAAATAGCAAAAGAGAGAGGTTCTTGTGAGTTAGGTAAAAAACATAATGTTTTAGAAAGATTTACAAATAAGATAGCTATTGCTCCAACAAGTTCAATTTCTATTTTATGTGGGGGAGTTAGTGCAGGTATTGAGCCTTGGCAGAGTAATGCTTATGTTCATAAGAATAAAACTAAAGCTCATACAATTAAAAATAAATATCTTGCAAAAATAATTGAGGATAAAGCTGTTGAGTTAGAAAAAGATGGTAGATGGGTTCAGGCACAATGGAAATCTATACTAGCTAATGAAGGTTCAGTTCAACATTTAGATTGGATGGATGATTATACTAAGCAAGTGTTTAAAACTGCTTTTGAAATTGACCAAAGATATATTATTGAACAGGTTATTGATAGAACACCATTTATTGACCAAGGTCAAAGTACAAATATATTCTTAGCTCACGATATACATAAGAGAGATTTATTAGGGATACATTTAATGGCTTGGAAAGGTGGAGTTAAAACTTTATATTATTGTAGAAGTACAAGTCCTAAGAGAGCAACAGTAGGAAGTAAGGTTGAAAGAAATAAAATAGAAGTTGCAGAAATAAAATATGATGAGTGTCTATCTTGTCAATAAAGGAGGAATTTTGAATAATTTATTAAAAGTAGAGGATGAATATAGTTATAAACCTTTTAAGTACCCTGAAGCTTATAACTTCTATTCAGTACACGAGGATTTACATTGGACTAAAAAAGAAATAGATTTAAGCTCAGATGTAAAGGATTGGAATACTAAAGCAACTGATGTTGATAAGTTTTTAATTACAAATATATTAAGAACATTTACTACTAATGAAGTTGCTGTTGGTAGTGGTTATGATGCTGAATTAAGGATATTTAAACCTCAAGAAGTTAAGATGATGTTAAGGTGTTTTGCTAATCGTGAGAATATACATATAGATGCTTATTCTAATTTCACAGATACGGTTGGGGAATTTAACGAGGATACTTTCTATAATGAGTGGAGACAATATGAGTGTATGGAAGAAAAGTTAGAGTATATTCATAAAGCTAGGGTAAAACACTTTTATCAATATATTGATATTATTAGAGAAAATCACCCCGATTTAACTGAAGATGAAATTAGAGAAAAAGCTAATTTCATTTTTAGACAAGATGTAGCTAGAATGTTAGCTGTTTATGGGGGTGGTACAGAAGGAGTTATGTTATTTAGTCAATTTGCAATATTAATGAATTTCCAACGAAATGGAATGTTTGCAGGTCTTTCTACTACTGTGGATTGGTCAATTAGAGATGAAAATCAACATTGTGAGGGACACTCTTGGCTATTTAGAACTTTAATAAAAGAAAATCCTGAGATATGGACTGATGAATTAAAATTTGATATATATGAAGCTTTTAGAGAAATAGTTAAATTAGAAGACAATTTCCTTGATTTTGCTTTTAGTTTAGGTGAAATAAAAGGATTAAGCTTAAATGATATGAAACAATATATCAGATATAT
>CAZHNE010000234.1:0-2733 GCA_964533775.1 uncultured Spirochaetaceae bacterium
AGTTTTCTATCGGAAAACATGCAGATGAACACTCTGTTGTTAAATTCTCTATCCCTTCGCCTACTGAAGAAAGACTAGATACTATATTGCAAAAGATTTCCCCTTTAGGTGTTTATGCTCTAAACAATGAAAATGCTATTTTCAAAGTAGCTGAGAGGGATAAACATGCGCCTCAAAACTTTTACTCTACTACTAATCATAAAACTGAAATCTTTATGGATTATAAATGGCATAAAGTTTTAAATCAGAGAATGGATGCTGTTATTAAGAAAGAAGAGGATAATACCTTAACTTGCATAAAACTAAGAGATGTACAAAGGGGAGATTTAATTCTAGTAGAGGGAGACTGTGTTAGAGTTTACCCGCCACAAATAGAATCAAATACAAACGCTTTCTCTTTTATGTCAAACGAAGTTTCATCTGAAAGACGGGGAGAAATTGCTGTCTCTAACATTGCTAAAGAAATAAAAGCAATAAAAAAAAGAAATGGTAAAATTGTAGTTGTTGCAGGCCCTGTTGTTATTCACACAGGTGGTGGTGATTATTTAGCTTCCTTAATCAAAAATGGCTATATTGATGGCTTTTTAGGCGGAAACGCCATTGCAGTTCACGACTTAGAAACTAAATTCCTATCCACATCTTTAGGTGTTGATATTAATAGTGGAAAAGTAACAAAACATGGACACAATCACCACATGAAAGCTATAAACATAATTTATGGTCAAGGATCAATGGAAAACGCTATAAAAAACGGAGTATTAACAGAAGGATTAATGTACGAGATAATAACTAATAAAATTCCATATTGCTTAGCTGGATCTATTAGAGATGATGGTCCTTTACCTGAAACTGTTAACGACATGATTGAAGCTCAAGCTCAGTATGCAAAAATAATAGAAAATGCAGATATGATACTTATGCTCTCTACCATGCTTCACAGTATTGGAACTGGGAATATGACACCTTCCTCTGTTAAAACAATTTGTGTAGACATTAACCCTGCTGTGGTAACAAAACTCTCTGACAGAGGAACAGGTCAAGCTATTGGAGTTGTAAGTGATGTGGGACTGTTTTTAAAGTCTTTAAGTGAAAAACTTAACTCTTAAGTAAAAAGTATTATTATTTTAATAAGTAAAGCACTCCTACTAATAATATTTGTTTATTAATTGGAGTGCTATTTATAAAAGATTAAAATAGAAAGAAGTTAGTTTTCATTTATTCCTTCTTTTAAAACTACATCATGAGCACCACCTTCAACGATAGATGTTGCTGAAACTAATGTTAGCTTAGCTTTTTCTTTTAGTTCTTTAATTGATAATGCTCCACAATTACACATAGTGCTTTTAACTTTATCTAAAGACTGATTTACATTTTGATGAAGACTTCCTGCATAGGGGACATAAGAGTCAACTCCTTCAACAAAGGAAAGTTTTTTATCTCCACCTAAATCATAACGGTGCCAGTTTCTTGCTCTAGCACTGCCCTCTCCCCAATATTCTTTCATGTAGGAGCCTTTAATATTAACTCTTTGAGTTGGACTTTCATCAAATCTTGCAAAATATCTACCAAGCATTAAAAAATCAGCTCCCATAGCAAGAGCTAAAGTCATGTGATAATCATGTACTATACCACCATCAGAACAAATAGGAACATAAACACCTGTTTCTTTAAAATATTCATCTCTAGCTTTTGCAACTTCTATTATTGCTGTTGCTTGCCCTCTTCCAATACCTTTAGTTTCTCTTGTTATACAAATAGATCCGCCACCAATTCCTACTTTAACAAAATCAGCACCTGCTTCTGCTAAAAATCTAAAGCCTTCACTATCAACAACATTTCCAGCTCCAATTTTTACACTGTCCCCAAAGGTATCTCTAACAAAATTTATAGTGTTTTTCTGCCACTGTGAAAAACCTTCTGAACTATCAATACATAAAACATCACAACCAGCATTTATTAAAGCAGGTATTCTTTGTGAATAATCACGTGTATTAATACCTGCTCCAACTAAATATCTTTTACTTGAATCTAGTAATTCATTTGGATTGTCTTTATGAGTATCATAATCCTTTCTAAATACAAAGTATTTTAACCTTTTCTCATCATCAATTATGGGAAGGGCATTTAATTTGTTTTCCCATAAAATATCATTAGCTTGTGATAAAGAAATTCCTTCTTTACCAAAAACTAGTTTATTAAAAGGTGTCATAAACTCCTTAATCTTAGTATTTAGATCCATTTTAGAAACTCTATAATCTCTTGATGTAACTACACCGAGCAATTCACCGTTTTGACTACCGTCATCTGTTATAGCAACAGTAGAGTGTCCGGTTTTATTTTTTAATTCGATTAAATCATTTAAAGTATTTTCTTTACTTAAATTTGAATCTGATGGAACAAAGCCAGCTTTAAAAGCTTTTACCTTTTTAACCATTGCAACCTGACTTTCTATAGATTGAGATCCGTAAATGAAAGAAACTCCCCCTTCTCTAGCAAGTGAAATTGCCATTTTCTCCCCACTAACACTTTGCATAATAGCGCTTACTAAAGGAATATTAAGAGTAATTTCACTCTCCTCTCCTTTTTTAAATTTAACTAAAGGTGTTTTTAGATTTACATTTTTTAATACACAATTTTCATCTGAATATCCTGGAACTAAAAGGTATTCTGAAAAGGTGCGAGATGGTTCTTTAAAAAAGTATGCCATATATATAACTCCTGCTTTTTTAACAA
>CAZHNE010000235.1:0-2685 GCA_964533775.1 uncultured Spirochaetaceae bacterium
CAATTTTTATTATAAAGAATCAAGGATGGCATTGTTAATGTCGTCCTTTTTTTAATTTAATAGCTTTTTTCATTGCTATTAATCGTTATATTATGTATTTTCTTTATATGGAGATATTTATGGAATTGAATACCCAACAAAAAAAAGACAAACAAAATAAACGTCCTCCACGCAAGCGACGTAATAGAAACAAAGCTTCAAAAAAGAAGTTGCAACCTAAAGATGGAAAAGATTTACTCCCTTTACAAAAAAAAGTAACACCAAAAAGCTCTTTACCTCCGGTTGATATTAAAAAAGTCAAAGAACCATTAGTCAATTGTAACTATTGTAACAAGATAATTAAAAATATAAGTAGCGCAATAAAAGGTGATGATTGCTATTACCATTTTGATTGTGTTTTAAACAAGATAAAAGAAGATTATAGAGTTAAAGAAACTCAAACTGTAAGTTATATAGGACGTGGTTCTTTTGCAATAATAGAAAAAGATGAATCAGGTGCAATCAAGTTTGTTGAAACAATTCAAATAGAAACACCAAAACAATTTGATTCTATGAAAAAATATGTGGAAGAGGTTAAAATATGATAGCTATGTTACCCGGATCTTTTGATCCTCCAACACTAGGACATATAGATCTTATAGAAAGAGCTGCTAAAATGTATGAAAAATTATATGTTGTAGTAGCTTCTAACGTTAAAAAGAAACCTTTGTTTACTGCTGAAGAAAGACAAACCATGCTAAATGATATTTTAGTCGACTTTGAAAATGTTGAAGTTGTTATTCATGATGGTTTAATTGTAGATTATGCAAAAAAAAATCATATTAATATAATGGTAAGAGGCGTTAGAGCCTTAGTTGATTTCGGATACGAATTTGAACTAGCTATGACAAATAAGCAACTATATGAAGACTTAGAAGTTTTATTTATGCCTACTAGCCCAAACTACTTTTTGTTAAGATCGTCAGCAATAAAAGAATTAGCTTCTTATGGAGCCGATATTAGTTCAATGGTACCACCAATTGTAGCCAAAAAGCTTAAGGAAAGATTTGATGCTTAGATTTGATTTTTTAGATAAAGAAAAGCAAATTAGAAAAAGGTTTGCTACTAAAATTGATGATTGGAATATCACAGTTTTAGATTATTTATCTACTTTATCAATTTTTACTAGTGCCTTATTTGCTTTATTTAGCATTGTAGGAGGTAGTGGTGTTTATGTCGTAATTTTCTCACTAATTTATTTCTTTGTTTTTTTAGGGTTTAAATTTGTTAAAGAAAACCGACTGTCACAGAACTCAAATAAAACAACAATATACAGTGTTGTATTTTGGGTTTTATTTATTTCTTATGTTATTCTATTAAACATATGTTTTTATGGTAAGTATCCTGGATATTTATTTGGTATGGTACAAATTTTACTAGGTTTACTATTTCAGCTTTCCTTTTTTACTACTTTTTCTATCTCAACCTTTTCGACAATTATTTACTTATTAGTATCTTTTTTTATTAACCATACATACTTTGGTGCTCAGGATTTGCTAATTGCAATTACCTCATATTCTTTTGTGTTGTTAGGTTCTAATATTATTGCCGGAACACGAATTGTTGAGTTTGAAAATTTATCAAAATTAGAAAAGTTATCAACGCAAGACTCGTTAACTAAATTGCTTAATAGGCGTTCAACTCAATATTTGATCGACTTGGAATTAGCAGAAAGTTCAACTGGATTTTTACTTGTTATTGATGTAGATAACTTTAAAAAAATAAATGACAATCAAGGACATTTAGTAGGGGACAAGGCTTTAAGAGAGTTATCTACTAAAATTTATGAACTAACTCCTAAAAGTGGGGTAATTGGCAGAATTGGGGGAGATGAGTTTGTAGTTTTCCTTCTAGAGAAAGATAAAGGGCGTGTAGAGGATTTTGTACAAAATTTACAACATGTGTTCTATGCGGAAAGCAAAATTGCGACAGACGAGCCAGTTTCAATATCTATTGGAATTGCAGAAGCTATTGATAACGACAATTTTGACTCATTATTCTCTAGAGCTGATTTAGCTCTTTATGATGTAAAGCTTGGCGGAAAAAATGGATATTCTTTTTATTCATTACCCGATAAAAAGTTAAATATACCGACAATGCTAATAGTTGATGATACATTAGTGGCAAGAAGATTGCTTAAAAGCTATTTTGAAAACGACTTTAATATTTTGCAAGCTGAAGATGGGAAAGAGGCTTTAGAAGTATTATTTCACCACACTAACGTTTCAATTATTATATTAGACATGAAAATGCCAGTTATGAGTGGATCTCAGTTTTTAGAAGTTTATAAAAATGATCCTAATTTATCTAAAATTCCATTAATTGTTATTTCCTCTGATCATAATTTTGAAGAAGAGGCTCTTAGTATGGGAGCCAAAGATGTTATCCTTAAACCATTCGATGCTAATATTGTAAAGATTCGTGTTGAAAATGCAATAAATCTTAGTACTAATAGAGTTGTGTAATAACTTTTTATTTATTTAAAAATTATTTTTCTTTCTTCTTTTTAAATGTTACGTATTTTAATAAAAAAGCAGTCAAAAAAATAGTAAAAAACAAATATTTTATTTTTACGAATTGAAATAGATTAGTACTTGCTATATTATTTACTTAATATGGTTATAAGTTGTTGACGTTTTTATACTA
>CAZHNE010000236.1:0-2680 GCA_964533775.1 uncultured Spirochaetaceae bacterium
AATACAGATAATCGCTCTTTGACGGGTATATTGCACTAACTATAGCATCTTTACTGCTAAAACATATACCGCTCGGTGGTAAGCCTTTTTTACGCCTTGTATTGTAAGGGGTTTGTTTGTCTAATACTTCTTGACTTAAACTGCTAGTCCAGTCTCCTAACTCATATCTAGTTGTTGCATCAATGCCTAATGGCATGTCTTTTTTTAATCTATTATGTATAACACTTGATATAATTGGCATTTGGCTTACATCTTGTGTTTCTCCCTGTATTAAAGAAGAGATTACAATTATATCGTTAATACTATATCCGCTTTTAGCAATATCTTTTAAATAAGGGGAAATAATCTTAAAAGTATTATCTAACATTGTAGAAGCTAATAAATCAACGTTGAAAGTATTTGTTATCTTGTAAGTTGCTGGAGTAAACCAACCTTCAACAAAAGTTAATCCTCTTTCCCTACAAGCATTTGTGCAAGCTTCTACAAACTCACCACTTTTTATCATATTACGGTTTGCTAATATTTGATCAACTTGGTCAATTGTACTAGCTGGATATATAGTAACTGTTGTAAAGTCAGTTTCAACAATTGAAAGAACAATTTCCTTTATACTACTGTTCTTCTTAATTAGATATGTACCGCTTCTTAACTTTGTCTCTAAATTATTCTCTACAACGTAGTTTAAAAAAAGATCTTTATCACAGACACCATTTTCTTGGAGTAAAGAAGCAATTGCTAAGGCACTTAAGCCTTTATCTATTGTTAACTTTATATAATCACCACTAAGATTTTCATCTTCAATATTAACAACTGACACATCACCCTCTAAAGTATTAGATTCTATTTTTTCAACTGTTTTATTTAAAGAATCTAAATCTTTAATACTGTCTCCTATATAAATATACTCACTTTCTCCACCATTAGTCAATTTTGGCTCAATTATACTAGCTGCCCTAATGCTGTTAAAACTATTATTATTCTTAGCCCTTTCTATTAAACTATGGTTTTCAACTGTTTTAGAAATTAAAAAGACTAATAAAAAAACACCCAATATAAAGGCTGAAACAAGAAAAACTTTAGTTTTACTAATAATCTTCTTTTTAGCCTTAGTTTTTTTTGCAGGAGTTTTTTTCTTAAGCTCTCTTGACTTTTTACCTGCTGTTTTTTTAATTACAGGTTTTTTTTCTATAGTTTTTTTAACAACAGGCTTTTTCTTTACTTGCTTTTTTTCTATAGGTTTTTGTGTAGTTTTAGGTTTTTGGGTTGTTGTATCCGTTTTCTTTTTAAGGGCGGAAGGTTTTTGTAGAGGTACTTTAAGACTTTGTTTACTCTTTATTGCTGTGCTTTTGGATAAATCTGCCTTTTGTACTTTAGATTCATTTTTTTTAGGAGTTTTAGGGGCTTCTTTTTCTTTAGTTACTTTTTTATCTTTTAGATTTAAGTCTTTACTCTCTTTCTTAGAAGAAACATCTTTTACTTCTTTTTTAACTTCTTCCTTTTTATCAAGAGAGGGGGATGAATCACCCCTTGTAAAAACAGTTAGTTTTGCTGTTGGAATTCCTCTAACTTCTTTTCTAGAGGGAACAACAACTTCCTTATGAACTGTTTTTGATCCGCTTGTTTGACTTTTTATAGAGGTAGGACTTTTAGGTTTTGAGCTTTGTTTTTTAGCAGCAGCTTCTTTTTGAAGTTTACTTTTAGCCTTACTCATAACAGAGTCTTTGGAGGATGAAAAGGATACCTTTTTTTGTGGGGAGGTTTTTTTTACACCTCCAGTTTTAGTTTCATTTTGTTTATTATCTTTTGGTGTTGCCATCACTCTCATCCAAGGAGATTAAATCTAGAGCTGATTCTTCAAAAGTGCCTTCATTTTTCAACTCAATAATTTTATCACGTTTTTGATTTATTATATTATTTATTTTACTAATTTGTGCTTTACAACTTAATATTTCATCTTCTAATGTTTTAATTTTATTTCTTTCATGAGCTATTTGTGCTGAAAGCTCTGTTATTACAATCTCATTATTTAATTTTACTATATCTTGTTCTAAACTATCTATTTTAGCAAGGTCTAAAGTAATTTTATCCATTAGAGAAATAGCATCTAAACCAATCTCCTCTGAAGTAATATTATTTGGTAGCTTATTATATAATTCTTCACCTAATAGTATTACAGCATTAAGTTTAACTTCTTTTGCTAAAGCTACTTCTTTTTTAACTTCATCTAATCTTTGACCTGGAGAGTGAATATTATCACTCTTCATTTTTTCTATTTCACTTTCAAACTTTTCTATTTTTCCTTCAAGTACAACCCGTTCACTAATAATTATTCCTAAAGATTTTAAATATTCTTCCTTTTTATTAATATTTAATTCTTTTTCTAACCTTTCATTAATTATAAGAGAGGCAGCGTCAACAAAATAATTAAATAGTTTTTTTCTTTGATTTATTAATAGCATGTTGTTAAAAGAAGTAACTAAAGGAGAAGAAGAGTTTTCAACTCTTTTTTTATACTTTTTGATACTTTCATCAATTTTACCAAAAATAGTATCTAGTCTTTTACTTATATTGTAATTTAGTTTTTTATGGGTATAAGCTTCGTAAATAGCAGCACCAAAGCGGGAGAGATCAACCCTTTCTTCATTTTTAACGCTTATTAGGCTCTTTCTAAGGTCATATG
>CAZHNE010000237.1:0-2649 GCA_964533775.1 uncultured Spirochaetaceae bacterium
TTAATCTCCTTAACGAAAAAATATAATTTTTAGTATTTATCATACTACTTGTATACTAGTTTGAGTTTTACCAGTTGTCAAGAAAAATATTTATTATTTTTAAACAGCTTATTATAGGCTTTAAATTACAAATAATTGATTTTTTTAAGAACTAATATCATTTTAATACTAATTTGTCTTAAATTAAGAGAAAAATATTAATTTCATAATAACAACCTTATTAGCTAATCTTGTATTCAAGTTTTAGATATTGTTGCGTTTAAAATAGGTTAAAAGTGGGTTTTTAAAAATTGAGTTAAAACACAGTTAAGAAAAAGAAAAACTAAATAGGATATTCTCGTAAAAGTTTGTATTTTTAGAAAGATAAAAAGAGATAAAAATGGTAGTTAAGTTGAAATTTTGATTGTTTTTAAGATAGGTTTACCATTTTTATAATTGAGTAGATGTTAATTTATCTAATCTTGTTTATAAAAGACTCTTTATATTATATTGCTAATAATTATGGAGTAAAAGGTTCAATCTTTCTTAAATCATGTTGTTGGGTTGTTTTTATTCTATGCTGGAAGGATTGTAAAGTTAATTCAGGTTCAACTTTCTCAATATTTAAATTATTAAATCCTTTGGAGTCATATTTAACAGAATATACATATTCATCTTCTGTATTTCCCGTAGCTTTGTTAACTCGTTGCGTATATCCAGAAACAACAACCTCTTCTACGATTGGGGAAAGTGAGAAGGCTATAGAAGCAAAATAAATACTCAAGCCAGAAACACTTCTTTTATATTCAAACTTTTTCTCTTTTATAGCTTTGTTTCTTATCGAAAGTTTACCAGAAGCTAGAATATTAGATTTTTTCTGTGGATAATCTTCAATTTCAGGCAGATCTATATCAAGATATATTGTTTTACCATCCTCAAGAATATCAAAGGATACTGAAAAATCAACAGGAATTTCTATTTCAGAGAGATGTTTTTCAAGCTTGTTAGAAAGGTATTCAACACTAGGATTAAAAAGTAAATTAAACTCATTCATCCATTCATCAAATTCAGATAACTGTTTATTATTAAAGGCAAGTTCTGCTTCTTTTTCTTTTAATTCAAAATTATCTTTCTCTAATTGCCATTTGTTTATTTCATCCCCTAATGATTTATCAATTTTCTGGTTAATATACTCTTCTATTTTCCGTTTTCGCCAGAAAAAAGCTTTTACATTATTTTTAGCTTCAACTTCAAGCTTTTTATATACATCATTTTTACTGGGCTTAGGAATATTAAAAACAGCTTTAATATATTTTTCTGGTTTTTTAGATTTAGATTCTTTTTTTAATTCTTCCCAGTTTGGTATTGATTGAGAGTGTTTATGAATATCAACTAAAATATTTGTTTTTCCTTTGACAATTACATCTGTTTGTTCTCTTAACTTCTGTAGCCGTTCTTTGAAAGTAGAATCTAATCTTATCTTTCTTAGTAAAGACTTATCATATACTTCTACTCCATTATCAAACACCTTAATTTCTTCTTTTCCTGTTTTATCATCTATTGAGATTTGAACATCATAACTTTTGCTATTAGTGGCAGAAGAACTTCCTGAATTTTGATTAGATGAATTTGTGTGTTTCGAAATTCCTGAGATTTTGTTACGAGCGTACAGACCAGAACCAGGGATTCCAATATTTGAATATACTCCACTAGGTCCTGCTGAAATTTTTGCTCCCCGTGGGCCCGCAGAAACTCCAAGTCCTTTTTTAGATATATTTAACCTTAAACCTTTAGCAATTTTAATAGATCGATGAAATCTTATTCCCATTTTTACTTCCCTTTTCTTTATCTAATCTTTCCTTAAACTGAAATAAATCACTATGCCTATTATTAATTATAGCAGTGGTAAGTTGATAATTCAAATAATTACAAAGGGTTAAATATTGATACAAGGATATATTTTACTAAAACCTAAATATTTGTTAACTTATGACTATACTAGGCTTGCTTGTAGTAATTACAAGCAGCCTTATTTGTTTAAGATTAAACACTCAACACGGCCATGAGTTGAAGTAGTTAAACATTGTCCAATACTGTTCGAAAATTAAAATATATTAATCTTTATCAAGTTTTATCAGCCATTATTTCAAAATGTGCATCAGGGGCTTCCATTTGTATTACATAAATACTTATTACAATATCATCCTTAATATATTGATTGTAAGTAACACTTTCAGGGTCATTATCTAGTACAAACCCATTTGCTACAAAAGCATCTCTAAAAGGCTTTATATCCCTATTATCATCTAGAGGACCATCATCTTTAGTCCAGAATGTAATTAATAAATGTTTTCCGTCTTCATCTTCCCAGTAATCAATGTCATGGGAAATTAAATTATCTCCTATCGAATTACCGAAACAATTGAAAGTGTCTTGTGCGGACTTTAAGTTTGTTAAGTTATCAACAGAATACTCATTGAACCAAAGTGGATAATCAGTATTTGAGGTTGGGTCACAACTTGAAAAAGCAAATAAGGAGAACAAAATAAAGGCAAGAAAAAAGCAAGGTTTAAGTTTTTTCTTCATAAAATGAACCTTTAAAATTAAATCTCTAAAGACTTAAACAATCGATTATAACAACACGACTACTACTAATAATATAACAAATAA
>CAZHNE010000238.1:0-1080 GCA_964533775.1 uncultured Spirochaetaceae bacterium
TTCCTAACAACGGATTAACCATATAAGTTCCACTTGCTGTTAATTCAACAGTTGGGTGGTAAGATGCTTGTGCATCTTTTAAATCTAGTACAGCTAAATCTATATCTTTTCTACTATTTTGTAAGCTTGGGTTATTAAGAGCTACTCTTTGCAATAACTCTTCATGAGTTATTGCAAAAAGGGAAGAGGCTATTGATAGTAGTAATAAGGAAAGAGTGAATGTCTTCTTTAATTTCATTTATAAATCCTTAGTTATCCGTATATGTTGTTTGTTTATCTACATATATATAATTAGAGGTTTGTCCGTCATTCTTCACCTCAATAGTATTCATGAAGTCTGTGGCCTCGATTAGAGGAGAGGTTTCATTTTTAGTAGAATTTACAACTATCTTAAATCTTTGAGTTAAGTATTTTGAGTTATCAGGGTATTTATCAAGAGCAGCTATCCTGTTTTGTGTATAAGTAGTTGAGAAATATCCATCTTCAATGTTTTGAGGGTCATAACTGTCTGACTCGTTTTTATAAACAGCTTTTGTAGGAGAGGTGAGTCTAATTGCATCTTGTTTGTCAAGTGTGCTATTTATTTCAGGAATTAGCCACACTATATGATCATTAATTCCGTTTCCTGTAATACTGTCTATAAACTTACCTTCAAAACTTAATCTCTCTGGATATTGATAATCCTTTACATAAAGTTTAATTCTATTATCGTTAGGCTTTGTTAAGGTATGAGTTAGTTTATACCTGTTTGCACCGTCTTTTGTTGTGTAAGTAGTTTGATTACTTAATCTGTATCTAACTTCATTTCTAGTATCTTCTAAGTCGATTGTAACATCTGTCGATATTGGTTCTTCTCTAGTAACTTTTATACTATAAACTCCATCCTCTGGAACATTGTGATATATATCTTCTTTAGCTTCATTACCATCCATATAAGTCAATCTTATTGTTGGATCCACAGTAGCCAAGTTTAATTCTTCATCGGTTGCAAGGTTTATTAAATTAAACGAAAGGTTGAAAATTATATGTTTGCTTCTTAAGTAAACATCTTCTACTTTATTTAATATTCCCTTTTTAAAG
>CAZHNE010000238.1:1180-2648 GCA_964533775.1 uncultured Spirochaetaceae bacterium
TTACCAACTGAGTAGTCTTCTAGTGTTTTAGTAATTAGTGTTTCAGCAAGAGTGCCGTCTTTAATAAAAATATTTCCGTCAATATCTGTTTGCTTGTATTCAATATCACTCTTATCATCTTCTAGTAGATAAGTAACACTTGGGAATACTTCATTTTCATCTTCATCAAACATTCTGTTAACAGTAAAAGAGTATTCACCATTCTCTGGAACATCCTCAATGCTATATGTGAATGTTTTATAAAGTTCACTTTCTTCAATTGCATCATTTAATGTTTCTATTTTACCAGTTTCATCGTTGTAGCCATCAAAGTAAACATATATTGTTGTTTTAGGGGCAAACTCTTGAATAGTAGGTGGGTTTCCACTGTAGTCATTGTTATCATTTTCTGGATATTGTAAGTCAAAACTAAGAATATAATCTCTCTTTACTCTGTCTACATAAACATCCTTTTTAAGTATTCTGCTATTGTCCCCAATTGTAAAGCTAGTTCCTTCGTTTAGAAGGTTAACACCTTGTTCACTACACATTTTATACTCTTTCTCATCTTCTGCACCTTTATCGTAAAAGTAGATTTTACCTTTTGGATAAACTTTAGTAGAGGTATATTTTCCATTAGTTTCATCGTAATGATATTGATCTGCAATAAAGGTATAAGTGGAGCCTGCTGCAGGGAGTTCTTCATATACTTGAGTTGTTTCACCTATACCTGATAGGTTTCCTTGATCATCATAAAGGCTATATTTTAATACTACCTTAGGATCAATTGTATCTAAAGCAATTGGAATATTATTATTTGAATAGTCTAGTGTATTTAACTCAATAGAGTATTCAACCCTCTGTTTATAATCATATTTACATATGAAGGAGATGTTTTGAGAAGAATCTGAGAAGACAGAGTGTTTAGTATCATCAAAGAACATTCCGTAGTCTTTATGATAAACAGCTAAATGGAAGTATTTCTCATCTCCATCTTTTCCAAAAAGAGGGGAGTTTGTATTCCACATTGTTTTTACTGAAAAGCCACCTGTAGCATTAGTGTTAGTAGTTCTAATGTTTTTTCCAGCTTTTGGCTTAGGAATAACTATAGATCTAGAGGTAGGAGTTTCACTAAAAGCTTTCCATTGAGCTTTGAAACTATTCCATTCACTTTCATCTAAGAAAACATAAACATTTGCATCGGCGAGTTCTACTTGTTCATCAGCACTGCTGTTGTTTCTTGGTTCTGCTTTAACAGTTCCGCTAATTGTTGCTGTAAATGCACTGCTACAACTAATACTAAACAATATTAGTAAAAAGCTAATTGCTGTTAATATGAGTGTTCTTTTTTGTTTCATGGATTTATACCTCTTAGTTATTAGACGAATTATCAGTCTTTTGATATCTTGATTGAATTAATAGTTTTATTAATCTCTCTTTTGCTTTTTCGTCTTCTTCTTTCTTTAATTTGTTTATTTCTTTTTGTTCT
>CAZHNE010000239.1:0-2615 GCA_964533775.1 uncultured Spirochaetaceae bacterium
ATATAACAACAATAGCTAAACTTTTTAAATACTTCTTACTTTCTAAATATTTTATGTAATCAGAATATTTTAGATTGTCTTTCATATCAACAAATATAAACCAGGAGTGAGAAACCTGCAATATCTAATTTTAATTGATTTTGAAAGAAAGAGTGAAAAATAAGATAATCTTAGTATTTTAATTAAATTAAAATTAGAAATTACTATTTAACAAATAAACATTAAGTTAATTGTATTTATTGATATGCCCCCATTTTAGTTAACAATTAAAATTTAACTGCGTCGCTCTATTTTAATAACTCGAGGAGAAGAAATGAAAAAGATAAAAACAAAACACCCTATGAATAGAGAGTTCTAACAAAGAGTGTTTGTAAAATTTAATAATTTATTATTTGTTAAAGGCTTAATGATAACCCTAAACTAATATATTTTGTTCGTTGATAAAAATAGTTTAATAATGGGAAACGTCCATCATGATATAAAACCATAATTCTAGCTTTTGAACTGCCTTTATCTTGTTCTAATTCAATTCCTGCACCAACTGTATATTCTACTTCCCATGGGTTATCACTATCGTACTCACCTACTGTATGAAGTGTTTGTCCATCTTGGTTAAAAGTCACTTCTCCTGCAACAAATAGAGAGCCTAGATTATTAATAGGATAATGTAACTCTGTTCCAGCATTAATTATCCAAGCTTTATAAGAATCAGCGAAATGGGGAGCAGTTACATTTTCTTTACCAGCTTCAACGTCAAGTAATGGTTTACCATCAGTGCGTTTAATTACCCATGTGGGAATATGTATTGCTGGGTGCATCCAGGTATTTACAAGTGGAAGACTGGCATCTGCATATAACCTAACTTGTGAAATAGGTTGAATAGAAACACCAATAAGCAAATTGTTATCTCTAGTATATTCAATAGGAGTTCCTCCTTGACTAGGGTTTATTTTATTGATATTCCAAATTGTTTCATCACCGTAATGCCCGCTGTAATGTTGATATCCAATTCTAATGCTAGCAGTGTTAAATAATCTTGTGTTTAAGCCAAAAAAGAAAACACCGTCAAATCCTAGGTTTTTTGCTCCACCAAAGCCTTGGAACACAGAGTTTAAAGAACCTTGAAATCCTAGTTCTGATTCAACCAAATCTTTATAGTTAAGGTTGAAAACACCTATGTTAACACCTGTTTTTAATTGAAGATAAAGCTTTTCATCTGCATACTTTCCTACAGCATAAATTGGTACATCTTTATATACTTTATCACCATCACTATTTGCATATCTAATAAATCTAGGTTGTCCTTCTATAATATAAATTGGACTCAGTGAAGAAGTCGCTGAAAAGGGATTCACTATTGATTCTGGGTGCAAGGAATCTTCTGATATCCACGAAAAGGTCAGATTTTCATCAAACATTTTGTAGGAAGAAAAGCCCGGAAGTATGAAAACTATTAACAATAATAATAAAACAATATTCTTTTTCATTTTTACCTCTTAATTGCTTATTGTTAAGCCAAAAATAAAATATTTACTACGTTGGAAAAAATAGTTTAGAAGAGGGAAGCGACCATTGTGATAATAGCATTCTATTCTTACCTTTCTATCTAATGGAGATTGATTAATTTCTAACCCTCCACCAATTGTGTATTCTACTTCCCATAAGTTGTCAGGATTATATTGTCCAACTTGGTGTTGTGTTTGTCCATCTTGGTGAGCTTGCAAATCAAGTGCAAAGAATAATGCTCCAATATCTGACACCATGTGCCGTAATTCTATTCCACCTTGAAGTCTTAATGCTTGATATTCCAAACCAGGTGGTGTTAAACCACTTAAGCCTTCTTGAGAGGTAATATGATCAAACTGGCTATCATTGTCGGATCCTGGTCTTATGGTTGTTGAAGGAACGTGAATTCCTGGTCTTATCCAAGCGCTCTTCATAGGTAGTTCAGCAAAAACATAGATTCTGCCCCAAGGTACTGGTTCTAAAGAAGCTCCAGCCATCCAAGAATTACCTCGAGTATATTCAGTAAGACGATATGTTGATGAATTATTATAATAATCTAAGTCCGGATTGTTTTTAAGTAAGTTAGCTAGGATTTCATCTCCCCAGTGTCCTGAAAAGTGATTGAAGCCAGCTTGTACTACTAGGAAGTTTAACAATTTAACTGTTATTCCAGCTCCATACATGCCATCAAAACCCAAGCTGTCAACTGATCCTTTCTGCTGGAAAACTGTATTTAATCCACCATTTATATATCCCTCAACTTCTATAGACGGATTAAGAGATAATCTTAACAACCCAATATTTATTGCAGATTTCATTTGCCAATAGTTATGTATTAAGGAATCTTTATAAATAGCTTTTTCATACCTTTCTGTTTCTTTATTTGCAACTAGAACAGAGTTAGGAACACCACTATCATCAGTAATTCCCAGTAAACGAAAACTACTTGATTTTGCAAAAGGATCCGCTAAAGGTTCTCTAAATAAAGGATTTAAAGGGGCTGGTTGAAAAGAAAAAGCCCAAATATTTGTGCTTCCTAAGAGTAAAAAGCATAAAAGAAATAACCAGCGTTTTTTAGAAAAATTTAAATTAAAATACATGTTTGTATG
>CAZHNE010000240.1:0-2590 GCA_964533775.1 uncultured Spirochaetaceae bacterium
GTAAGAAGAGTATCTTTATATATTAGTTTACAAGGAAGAGATCCACTACTATTTAGTTCTTTAACCATAGTCTTAGAGTGCCTTGCCACCTCTTTTAATGTATCTTCTCCATATAAATCTTGAGAACCTGTTAAAAACCAAAAATTATAATCTTTAATATGTTTCATTCTTCTAAACTCCTTACTTGCGTTAACGTACACACAGTATATTATAAGGGGTTTTAATTTGCAAGAAATATAATTACATAGTTCTCTAAAGCACCCAAATAATTTAGATTATAACAGCTGAAAACTGGTCCACTGTTTTATCTGATTTTCTGTGAATTATTAGTTTAGCAGTAAGAACAGCTTAGCAAGGATAAAGATGCAGCCTATCTTGTTAGCTTTGTACCTTAACGGGCAATATTTCTTTCACTTATATAAGTTTCATGTTATATTTAAAAGTTGAAGGGGTTATAACCTATTTAAATATATATTGTAGGAAGTCATAATGAACAATTTTCATGAAAAAGTTAACTTTATTTGGAAGATAGCAGAACTACTAAGAGGACCTTATAAGCCTGAGAACTATGGAAATGTAGTTCTACCATTAACAGTACTTAGAAGATTTGATTGTCTTTTAGAATCAACTAAAGAGGCTGTTCTTGAAAAAGCAAAAACAACTGATATTGAAGTGATTCTTAATAAAGTAGCTGGTTATAACTTTTCTAATAAATCGCAGTTTACATTTCAAAGATTACTTAATGATCCTGATAATATCAAAACTAATATAGAACAATATATACAAGGCTTCTCTACAAATATAAGAGCAATAATAAGTAACTTTGACTTTGATAAAGAAATAAAGAGACTAGAAGATAATAACTTATTGTACCTTGTTATTAAAGAGTTTTGTAACATAGACCTTCATCCTAACACTGTATCTAACCAAGAAGTAGGCTATATCTTTGAGGAACTAATTAGAAGATTCTCAGAGAACGCAGAAGCAGGAGATCACTATACTCCAAGAGAAGTTATAGAACTTATGGTAGATCTAATATTCAATGGTTTAGAAGATGAATTAACAAAGAGGGGAAGTATCTTTACAGTAGGAGACTTTGCTTGTGGAACAGGGGGAATGCTTTCTGTTGCAACTAATCATATTAAAAATCTAAATCCAGATGCACAAGTAGAAGTATTTGGACAAGAGATTAATCCACAGTCTTATGCTATTTGTTGTTCTGATATTTTAATCAAAGGACAAAATGAAAGAAATATAGTATTGGGTAACTCTTTTGACGATGATGGTCATTCTGGCTTGAAGGTACGTTTTGCTCTAATGAATCCTCCATTTGGAGTTGATTGGAAAAAGAACAAAGAGTTTATAGATAAGGAACATAAAGTATTAGAGTTTACTGGAAGATTTGGAGCAGGGTTACCTAGAACCTCAGACGGTTCATTACTTTTTCTACAACACATGATTTCAAAAATGGTTGATGATGAAAAAGGTTCTAGAATGGCGATCATTCTAAATGGCTCTCCTTTATTTACTGGTGATGCAGGTTCGGGTGAATCAGAGATTAGAAGATGGATAATTGAAAATGATTTATTAGAAGGAATAGTTGCACTACCAAACGACTTATTCTACAACACAGGTATTTCTTCTTATCTATGGGTTCTTACTAATAGAAAGAATACTAATCCTTTAAATGGACCAGTTAGAACAGGAAAGGTACAACTAGTAGATGGAACAAGCTTCTTTACAAAGATGAGAAAGTCTTTAGGTTCCAAAAGAAATGAAATAAGTGAAGCTAATATTGAAGAGATAGTTAGAATCTACGGATCCTTTAAAGAAGGCGAATACTGTAAGATTTTTGATAATAAAGAATTTGGTTATTTAAAAGTTACTATAGACCAACCTCTTAGATTAAACTTCCAAATCTCTAAAGAGAGAATTGAGAATATATATGCTGAATCTTCTTTCAACAAACTGTATGACGAAGATAAGGTAGCTGATTTAGAAATAAAGAAGAAAGCTCTTACAATTAAAAAGAGAGAACAAACAGCTTTAGATAAACAATATGAGGGGAAAGCATTACAAAACTCAATTATATCAAGATTATTAGATAATGTTTCTGACGAACTAATAAAGAATAGAGAAGAGTTTAACAAAAAGCTTTCTTTAATCTTAAAAGATATAAAGATAACAAATGCTATTCAAAAAGCCATCATGAATGGACTTTCACAAAGAGACGATACAGCAGACTACTGTATGAAAGGTAAAAAGAAAGAAGCAGACTCTACACTCAGAGATACAGAGTCTATTCCCCTTTCCGTTGATGTAGATGGTTTTCATCCAACTACAAGTGCTCATATAGAGAAGGAACAAGAAAACATTCTTGATTATGTAGAAAGAGAAGTAAAACCTCATGTTAAAGAGTTCTGGATTGATCATTCAAAAACTAGAATTGGATATGAAATTCCTTTTACAAGGTATTTCTATAAATATGAAGAATTAAGACCCTTTAAAGAAATAATGGCAGAAATTAAAGACCTGGAGAAAGAAATAGCGTCTGAAATCCATAAGGTGTTATCATAATGAATGGAATTAA
>CAZHNE010000241.1:0-2588 GCA_964533775.1 uncultured Spirochaetaceae bacterium
ATAAAATGTATTGACAGAAATTTGCCAATATTGTAATGTTCAAATCGTTCGAATAACTTATGCGCCTGTAGCTCAGTCGGTAGAGCAGGTGGCTGTTAACCACCCTGTCGGGGGTTCAAATCCCTCCGGGCGCGCTTGATTTTGCTCCCCAATATTGTATTCGGGAGCTTTTATTTGCTCTAGGTATGAGAGCTAGCACATACCCTAATGGTTTGAGTTTTAAAAATGCTGTTTTAAAACAATGTTATTAGAAACAGACACTTTCTTAAAGGAATTGACTATGGCAACAAGAAGAGGCCCACGTTTTAAAGAATGTCGTAGATTAGGTGTGAATACTTGTGGTCACCCTAAGGCTATGGATCGCGCGAACGCTCCTGCTTTTCGAAAGAAACACAAAGTATCCGACTACGGTATGCAACTAGCAGAAAAACAAAAAGTTAAAGCATATTACGGAATCTTTGAAAAGCAATTGCGTAATTACTATGACAAAGCTAGTAGATCAGCACTAAGAACTGGTGATGCTTTAATTACTACACTAGAATGTCGTTTAGACAATTTAGTATATCGTATTGGTTTTGGTAACTCAATTAGACTTTCACGTCAATTAGTTTCTCACGGCCACGTTTTAGTTAATGGTAAGAAGGTAGATATTCCTTCTTATGAATGTAGCGTTGGTGACGTTATTTCATTAAAAGAAAGATCTCGTAAAAACGAATCTTTCAAAAAGAACTTCCTAGGTTCAGTAAAGTTTAAACTTGCTTACTTAGATAAGAATGAAGCAGGTTTCTCAGGAACTCTATTAAGAATGCCTGAAAGAGCCGAAGTCCCAATCGAAATCAACGACCAATTAGTTGTTGAGTTCTACTCAAAATAAACTGACGTTAAATACGGCACAAAAAAACTACTAGGCAGCATTCTAGTAGTTTTTTTATTGATAAGAGAGTTATATATTTTTCTTAAAATCATCCACGCTTAATAGTTCAAAAAAGTGGTGAACACCATTTTCTAAAACAACAGCAGTTACGCTTTTTCTAAAAATCTTTTCAATAAGGGTTATTTCTTTTAAAGTGCTAGGATCTTTCCCGTATTTAATAACATCTAAAGCTTTTGCTTGGGTAACTTTAAAAACATTCTTAATATTTTTTGAGTCTATACTTCTTTTTAGTTTTACATATTGAGCTTTCTTTTTCTTACTACTACCAATTTGCATACCAAATATTGAAGAGTTTTTCTCAAAATCTTCAAAATAGAAACGATCCCCTATTTTAAAAAGGAATACACCAAACTCTCTTAAAACAGAGTCAGAACAACCGTACCAAGTAGAAAAAGTTTTCCAAGTTATTCTTCCCCCATATTCTGCTTCTAACTTATCTAAAAAATCTTTTGTTTCATCACTCATGTTTTATTAGCTAAAATAGCTCCCCTTTAATCATATTATTTATACTCTAAAATTAGATATTGGATATCGTATCCTTGAATAATTGTTTTTGTTATTGTAGCATGCAACAGTGATTATTAAAAGTTAATAGTCGGAAAATAGGAAGTGATATAGGTAGTTGGCGATGGATTATATATTAAAAGATTTTGGAAAGATTCTTAAAAAGAATTCTTTAAATATGAGAAGATTACTTCTGCAAGAAAATACTGATTGCATGAGAGTTTACGATAGAAACATCGATCAATTACCCGTTAGTGTTGATTTATATTCTAAATATGCAAGAATCACTGATTATAGTGAAGATGGCTTAACTGATGAAGTAGAAGAACTTGTAGTAGATACAGTTAGAAGGATGTGTTACATCCAAGGTGAAAATGTTGTATATCACCGAAGAGAAAAATTAGTCGATAAAGAGCAACACGATATTCAAAGTAATAAAAGTGTAACTCTTGAAGTACGTGAAGCCTCACACCTCTTTAAAGTTGATTTGACTAAACGAATAGATACAGGTCTGTTTCTAGATCATTATAAAACAAGAAAATTAGTACAAAGTATAAGTGATGGATTAAGAGTTCTTAATTTATTTTCCTACACAGGCTCTTTCAGTGTTTATGCTGCAGCTGGAAACGCTTCATTAGTTGAATCTGTTGATTTAAGTAAGACTTATACGCAATGGGCAAAACATAATTTGTCTATTAATGGATTTGAAGGTGATAAATATCCATGTCTAAATGAGGATGCATTAAAATATATTATCGATTCTGTTAGACAAAAAAGAAAATATGATCTTGTAATCTTTGATCCTCCTAGTTTTTCTAATAGTAGAAAGATGGAAGAAGATTTTGATGTTCAACGAGATTATGTAAGGTATCTAAAATTTATTAATAATTTATTAGATAAAGGTGGGAAGGTAATATTTTCAACGAATTTAAGTTCCTTCCACATGGATCCAGGTCGTCTTACGAGCTTTGATGTAAAAAATATAACAAAAGATATTTTAGCGGATGGTTTTACGAGTAAAAAAGGCACATCAAGAACTTGGATATTAGAAAAAAAGCGTAGAGTTAAGTTAACCAAACAAGATTTTGAAGGAAAAAAATACTTTACTGGAAAAGAAATCGAAAAGATTGAAAGGAAAATTAAAATGGAT
>CAZHNE010000242.1:0-2547 GCA_964533775.1 uncultured Spirochaetaceae bacterium
ATAAAAGCAGGTATTGAAAAAAGCAACATATTTTGTTTAAAGGGGATTTTAACTTTTCTTGTCAACTTAACTTCTTCCCAGTTTTCATCATTATAAATAACAGTAAAGGTATGAGTTTGACCTTGCACTAACACTTGATCTCTATCTCTTTTTGTTAGTTCTAATGAAGGCTGTTTGTCTACTTGGATTTCAACTAGCGACAAAGCTTTTAGCTCTAACCCATTTACTTCAATATTTTTATTATCTAATAATATAGTGTGTTGCTTTCCAACGTATGCCATCAATATTGCAAATAAAACAACTAAGACTATCGCAGCTGTTCTAATATAAAATCGTCTATCAATTTTCACTTACAGCTCCTTGATTTTCTTCTAGTTTTTCTGCATTAACTAAGTTTTCTCTTTTCTTTCTCATTTCATATAAAACAAGAGACATAGTAATAACTCCGTAGGAAACAAATACTCTAAAGTATTCACCAAGTTGAGCTTGTCCGATTAAATTCTTTCCCGCCATTGGAGAAACAATAAACATTAAGTGGAATAATACAACACCTAGAAATACGTTTCCAATATTGGCCTTATTAACAGAAGCACCACCAACTAAGAGAGCGGCAACACTAAACATTCCGATTTGAGTATGTGAGTTATAAGTATTTAAAGTTCCAATATTTTGAAGATATACAATCATCCCAATACCAGCTACAACAGTAGATATTACAATTGATATAATTCTAGTTTGTTCAACTTTAATACCTGCAGCGGCGGCAACTTCCATATCTTGACCTACAGCTCTCATATCTTGTCCAAGTTTCGTTTTTCTAAACCAAACAATAAATACACAAACTAGTCCAATAACAAGAAATGTCATTACGGGTATTTTTGTACCAAAGATTGAAAAACTAAATATAGAATCTAAACTTTTTCTTATTCCAATTAAGTTAACAGTATTTCTTATCCCATAGCCTCTTGGTAAAACTAAAGAAGGATCTTTGATCGGTATAATAGATCCCATTCCATACAAGACAACCAATTGGTATACACCATTCATAAAGAAACCTAATATGTAGGAAGTAACCATTTCTCTTCCTTTTGCTTTATTTAGTATTCTACCGCAGAGCTGACCTAATAAAACTGATATTGGAATACTGATAATAATGGCTAAAACCATTGCAGGGATTCCAACTACGCTCCAATCTGCTACAAATATTAATCCAATTTGTCCAGCCATTGCCCCTAGCGTCATACCAAAGTTTAACCCCATTCCTGCCATAATAGGAATTAGTAAGCTAAGAATTAAAAATGAGTTTCTAGAAATCCTAACAATTATTTCAGAAATTAGATAAGAAGCTGAATAACCACTTAAAGGAATTCCAAATCCACAAATTACTAAAAACAAAATTGTTACAAGGTTGTTCTCTACAAGCTTTTTAATGCTTTTATAAGTTATTTTCTTCATCTTGTAGCCTCCGTCTTTCTAGTTAGTGCATATAAAATCATACCGTTAGATACTACAATACGAATAACCTCCGACATGTCTGTCTGTATAACTGAGTTCATAACACTTGGTGTCATAGTTAAAATGCCTTGGAATAAGAAAGTTCCAACAATAACATTAGTAATTGTAGCTTTATTTACAGAGGCACCTCCAATCAGTATCGCTGAAACAGCAGGTAAAGCCATAAAAAACGGCCCCATATATAACTGTATAAACCCAAAAGATTGTTGGTAAACAAGAATACCTATTGCTCCTAGCCAAGTTGATAAAATAACTGATAGCGTTCTAGTTTTATCAATATCAATTCCACTTGCACGAGCAAAAATAGGATTAGATCCAACAGCAGTCATTGCTGTACCTTTTTTTGAGTGTAAAAAGGCCCAAATTAAAAAAGCCAGTAAAGCAAACAATAAAAACATCCCTGTAGGGAAGATAAAGTGAGATCCAATTTTAATTGCTAAAAAGTCATTTAGTACATGGAAATAATATCCTTCTGTAGAAATTGTTGTCCTCAAACCTCTACCAGCATATCCCCAGACCATTGTAGGACTTGAATAAGGAAGCAAAAGCCACATCATACACATAAAGGCAACTGATGAAAAACCTACATAAGTAGCAATCATCATTTCTCCACCTTTAACTTTGTTTAATAGCTTTCCATATCCCCATCCAAAAAGGATTGCAAAAGGAGTTGCAAATATCATAGCCATTAAAAATGAAGAAGGTCCTACAAAGTTAAACTCTATGGCTAAAGTACCTCCAAGTAATCCTGCAATAATGCCTAAAGGAAGTCCAAAATTTAATCCGCACCCACTATGAATCATAGGAACCATTGCAAGAACCATTATACAATTCATTCCAAAACGGTTAAAAGTATCAGATAAAGAAGTACTAAGATTTACACCAACAAATGGAGCCATAACAAACAAAACCAAAAGGAATGCTCCAATTATTATCCTTGGCCAACCAAAGTTTTTAACAAATGTTTTTATTTTATCTTTAATTAATATATTTTCCATTAGACAACCTCCTCAACCTTTTGACCTACCATAA
>CAZHNE010000243.1:0-2547 GCA_964533775.1 uncultured Spirochaetaceae bacterium
AGATTTTGTTCCTCAATCTACTTATGATTTTATTGTATCGAAATTTAAATAACTTCATTTTCATAAAAGTATAAAAAATAGGTTAGTGCTAATAAGTCAGCACTACCACCTGCACTAATTCCTTTACTAATAAATTCTTTATCCAAAAGAGAAGCAAATTTTATAATATCTACTTTTTCGCTGTTAAGAGTCTTTTCAATCTTTTCTTTATAATATTTATTTGTCTCAAAATCACTTCTACTAATAATATTCGTATCATCAATACTCATTATTATTTTTAGGAGAGTATATACTCCGCTATCATTAAATGAGTGAGTTTTTAGTTGTTGATTAAAACAAGTTATAAAGGTTGTAAAGGCTGAATGAAAGCCAGTTGCTGCTTCCCCTCTTACTCCCAAAATATTATATTTAGAGTAAATTTCTTCCCCGTGTGTTAACTTTTCTTTTTTGGAGGAAAATAAAAAATCATCTAATACTTTTTCACTTAACTCTTTTATACTTTTTTCTACTCTACATCTACTGTATTTATAATCATTTGCATATAACCATCCAAGAACACACAAAATAAGAGAAAAGATGAATATAGCTCCTTTATGGGTGTTTATATTATCAGTAGCTTTAAACATATCATACTCAGCCTTCTTACCAACACTTCTCAGCTTTAAAAATATGTTAGTGAGTGTTTCATCTTTATTGTTAATGCCTACATAAACAAACTTTGTAAAAAAAGGCTGTAAGCATATTGCGCTTTGTTGAAACAGATATACATTTAAATCTCTATGAGATCCATTATTATTTAAATCTACAAGACCTGGCTTTGGGGTGGTGTTTATTTCAAACAACAATGATTTTAAAGCAATTTGAGAAAGCTTTGTTGCATATTTTAAATTAAAATAATCTTCCATAATTTCTATTGATCTTAAGAAAATTTCATCCTTTTCATGTTTTCTACTTCGACTACATTCAAAAGCAGCGTTGTTACAAATTAAGCATTTTCTAAAAGGTCTATTAAAATTAGCTCTAGAAAGTTTATTGAGCTTAGTATCTATTACATCAATGTCAAATAGTCTCCCCAAACTACTCGCTTCTTCAACCTCTAGCATCGATTGCTTAATTTCTACTACATCACCATCAACTACAAGGTATGCCTCATAGCCTGTTGTTTTTTCATAAATCTCTTCCTTTACTATATTAAAACTACTAACTACAAGTTGTTTCTTAATAGTAGACAATCCTTCATAAAAAGTCCTTCTTGCTAGAGAAAAAGCTTTCACTGGTCCTACTATATTTAAAGTAAAAACTATTAAGGGTAATTTATACTCTTCTATAAGTTGTTTTTGCATGCTGAATCTAAAATCACGAGAAGCTAATATTTCATCTAGAGTAAGAGATGCAGATAACTTATTTTTTTTATAACTAATCATAGAATAATAGTTCCTATTTTTATTTCTTTTCACTTTTAATTCTTTTCACGTTTATATTATTGCTAACTTCTAATGGTAAGAGTTTAATTAAGCACTATTTAATTTAGCTATTCAAACATAGCAATAAATAAGGATTATTTTAACTAATTCCTAACTTATAAAGTGGTCTACATTATAGTACGGTATTTATAATAATTGGAAAAGGAAAAGGAAAAAAAAGAGTATAACCACTAAATTTTATTTATGATTATCTAAAGTTTCACTCACCAATAAACGTGCCTTTTATATTAACATCTACATTTCTAATTAGTTAGATATTTTAATTTAACAATAAGTTGTAATCTTATTCTTTTTCACATAAAATGGCTATTAAAGAGAGAGATTTAAATATGAAAGCAAATGATTATTTTAAAGAAAGAAGTGAAGTAGCATCTTATATGAAAAGGTTGTATGACCGCCAGTTAACGACTGCAAGTGGTGGAAACATTAGTCTTAGAATTAATAAGGACCTCTTTTGTATAACACCTTCAGCTTTAGATAAAGGGAATCTTACCCCTGACTTGATTGCTGTTGTTAACTTTGATGGAACAAATCTTACCCCGCACTTACCTCTTAGTATTGAAACAGAAATGCACAAAGCAATACTTTTAAGTAGACCTGATAGAAACGCTGTTGTTCATGCTCACCCGACTTATACTTGTGCTTTTTCTACTGCAAAAAAGTCTACTCTAAGTACTAGATTAACAGCTGAAGCATATTATATTTTAGGGGATGCTGTAACAGTTCCTTATAAATTGATGGGTACTCAAGAGCTTGCAAGAGATGTAGCTTCTTACATTAAGAACAGCGAAGTACTATTAATGGAAAACCATGGAGCAGTAGCTGTAGGTCATGATTTACTTAGAGCTTTTGACTGTATGGAATTATTAGAAAGAGCTGCAATGATGAATGTTATAGTAAAAAGTGTTGAAGGGTCTAAAGAATTAAATGAGGAACAACTAAAAGCTATTGCCAATATGAGGTAATAAGCTTTTAGCTTTATTACTCAGAATAAAACATACCCTTTAATTAAAAAATATTCTTATACTGCAGAGTGTGAGAATGTTGTATTCTTTTATAATTA
>CAZHNE010000244.1:0-2499 GCA_964533775.1 uncultured Spirochaetaceae bacterium
GTTAATGGTATAATTATAGTATTTTTTATAGCACCTCCCATTTTTGAAAATGCAACCCTATAACTATCTAAAGAGTAACCTTCAGTAAATACTGTACCATTAACTTTTTTAAAAGAAGTATATACAACGTATAACTGAGGTGCAATTGAAAGCGATATTAAGACATAAGAATAAACATGAATAAGAACATTTTTTATTCCATAAATTTCTTTTGGTCTAATCTTATTTATAGTAGTCATAGTAAATGATTTTCTTTGTGAAATATGTTTTTGGAATAAGAATATAATAAGAGTTATTATAATTGCTAAAATTGCAATACTAGCAGCAAACCCACTATTTCCACCTAATTCAGACATATATGCGTCATAGATTGTAATTGGAAATGTTCTGTACCCTTCACCTATTAGCATCGGTGTACCAAAGTCACTAAAACATCTCATAAATACTAAAAGAGCTCCAGCTAATACTGTTGGAAGTATTAATGGTAAAATTACTTTAAAGAATCTTTTTATTCCATTACAACCTAAATTTTCAGAAGCTTCTAGTAATGAATTATCCACATTTGAAAATGCTCCTGAAACGTATAAGAAAATAAGAGGATAAAGTTGTAGTGCCAATACGAGTAAAATACCTTTAAACCCATAAATATCAGGCATTTTAATATTTAATAAGTTTTCAAAAAATTGTGTTATAACCCCATTTCTTCCTAAAAGCAATATCCAAGAATAAGCACCAACAAAAGGAGCAGACATACTTGATAAAATAATTAAAATGCGAAGTCCTTTAGCTCCTTTAATTTTAAATCGTGCAAAGAAAAACGCTAAGACTGTACCTAAAACAACTGCTACAAAAGTAATAACAATTGATATTTTAAATGAGTTAAAGAGGGTTGAATAATAATATTTCTTTTCAAAGAACCTCTGAAAATTTGCGAATGTAAATTGACCAGTCCTAGAATCTACAAATGAATCTGAAAGAAGTACTAATAAAGGAATTATCAAGAATATAGTATATAAAGTTAATAAGCCTAAAGTAGAAGTGGACCATAAATTAATTTTAGATTTTTTATTATTTTTCATAAGCAATCACCAAATTCTCTTTTCCATCTTCACTAAATATATTTACCTTTTCAGTGTTTATTGTAAGATAAACAGTTTCTCCTTTATTATTAGACTTATTTATCATACTTTCTTTTATAATTTCTACAATTTGTTTATTAGGTAATTCCATAAAAAAGTGGGTATTTAATCCAAGAAAGATTGTATCTTTAACTATAGCTGGGATGGCGGATTTATCATCAGTAATAATAAATTCTTCAGGTCTAATTGATACTTTAACTTTACCCGTAAAATTAACATTGTTGAACTTTACTTTATGATTAAACAATACTATTTCATTTTTTTCACAAAAACTTTCAATCATATTTGTTCTTCCAATAAAGCTTGCAACAAATTCATTTGCTGGTCTGTGATACACTTGTTGTGGTGTACCAATTTGTTGTATAACTCCAAAGTTCATTACTGCAATTCTATCGCTAATCGCCATAGCTTCTTCTTGATCATGAGTTACATACATTGTAGTAATACCAACTTGTCTTTGGATATCTCTAATTGCTTGCCTCATTTCAAGTCGTAACTTTGCATCAAGGTTTGATAGTGGCTCATCCATTAATAAAACATCAGGCATTATAACTAGTGCACGAGCAAGTGCAACTCTTTGTTGTTGACCACCAGATAACTTTTCAGGCATCCTATCTTTAAACTCATAAATTTGCATAAGTTTTAAAAATTTATCAGCCATTGGACCTATTTCTGATTTTTTAAAATCTCTATTTTTTAATCCGAATTCTACATTTTGTCTAACTGTTAAGTGTGGAAAAATAGCATAGTTTTGAAATACCATACCAATATTTCTCTTACTTGGATCTAAATCATTAATTCTATTTTTATCAAAATAAAAATCACCACCTTCAATTGTGTTAAAACCTGCAATCATTCTAAGTAATGTTGTTTTACCACAACCAGATGGACCTAATAATGTAAAAAATTCTTTATCTTCAATTTTTAAATCTAAATCTGGAATTATAACATTTTTACCATACGATTTTAATGCATTCTCAATTTTTATAGCTACACTCATAAATTTTTCCCTATCAAATTACAAACATAAAAGAATAAAAGTCTTCTTTTATGTTTGTTTTTATTCAGCTTTTTTATAGACTTGTAAACATATCGATATAGCGATCGACTATTTCTTGTTTATGCTCTGTAACATAAGCTGTATCTTCATTCTTCACATTAATTTCTGAAATTGGTCTCATGTAAGAAGCGGTTTTAACATTTTTATAAACAGGACGATTTGTTAATGTCATACCGTAAACTTCTTGAACTTCTTCAGAGGTGATAAAATCAATAAATAACTTCGCAGCTTCCATATTTTTAGCACCTTTAACTATTGCACTACCAGCAGGTAAGAATACAGTTCCTTCTTCCATGTACA
>CAZHNE010000245.1:0-2482 GCA_964533775.1 uncultured Spirochaetaceae bacterium
TTTTCTTTTGAATATAATGATAGAGGCTGGTATGAAATCTCTGATATAACAACAACTCATTTTAAATATAAAGACACTTTGCTAATACCAACTTTTGCAGCGAATGACCCTTCATACGATGTGGAAGCTGATGAGAGAAAAACTGAAATTGTTGTAGAAGAACATCTTAAAGATATAATTTAGTAAATTTATTAAATTTTGTTGATGCCTCTTTTTAAAAAAAAATCCACCCAGAAAACTGAGTGGAGATTTAAAAGGAGGTTGTTTTTGTTTTTAGGAAACAAATTATGAAAAAATTTATTGTCGTTATTCCTAATTACATTTAGCAATCTAATACAAGACGGGACTTATGTCAACACGTTGAGTTAAAAAAATTAAAAATAATTAAAGTTTTTTTATTGAGTGGTTATAACTTGTTATGAGCTATGAAAATAGGGTCTTATACAACGTTAAAATCTTATAGCACAATTGGCATGTTTTATAAACGATTTGTATATTCTGTTATCATTTTTAGTATTTTACCTTCATTTTTAGCATGAATCCAATTAACATTATCAAAAGATTTAAAGAATGTATATTGTCTTTTTGCATATTTTCTCGAGTTACTAATAATTAATTGACCTATTTGAGAGATAGTTAACTCTCCTGTTTTCATAGATAAGAAAAATTCATTATAACCAATACCTTGCATGCCAGGCCAAGTATCCTTTGCGCCTCTTTGTTTTAAATCTCTAATCTCTTCAAGTAAACCCTCTTCCATCATAATATCAAAGCGAAGCTTTAATCTTTTTTGCATTTCTTCATTATCTCTATATAGCCCAATGATTAATGGATCCATGTCATGTCTATAGGTAGAAGGCAAATCAAATGAAGATAAGGGTTGCCCACAAGTAAAATATACTTCTAGAGCTCTACTTATTCTATAAATATCATTTTCATTTATTCTATTATAAGAAACAGGGTCATATTGTTTTAAAAGAGAGTAAGCGTAAGAAGATGATTTTTCTTTAATTAAATCTTCAACCTTTCTTCTAATCTTTTTACTTGAAGGCGGTGCTTGGGATAAACCAAACAAAAAATGCTTAAAGTAAAAGGCTGTTCCTCCACTAATAACAGGTATTTTATTGTTAGAGTGAATCTCATGAACAGCTTTATCAGCTTCTCTAATAAACTTAGCAACATTAAATTGCTCAGTTGGTTCTAATATATCAATTAAATAATGATCAATTTTTTCAGTAACGTCTTTAGTGACTTTAGCCGACCCTACATCAAGTCCTTTATAGACTTGAATGGAATCGGCGTTTATCACTGCATATTTATCACTATTTAATTTTGATAAAAGATTTGTTTTACCTACACTAGTAGGTCCAAATAAGAAAACGATTTTCTTAAATGGGTTATTATTTTTCTTCGTCTGGTCTTGTGTATTTGATTTTACCATTTAATGCTCTGTAAAGAACTTCACTAACAATTTTGCCATTATTTTCTTCAATTTCTCTACCACCACAACCTGGATTACTTAAAATGTCTGCTTCTCTAATAGCAACACAAGTCATTTCATAAATATTCCCTTTAAAATCTATTAAAGTATCTAATGGAACTTTATTAACCATAATGGCTCCTTAAAATTTATTTTTGAAATATTATACTAATATCTCTATTTACATCTTTTTTATACTAAACGATAAACACAAAAATGTATAGTACTCTCTATCTATTAAAATTTAAGAGAAAGAGACTATTTGTTAATTTCCTCTACCTTATTTATAATGATTTCTGCAATCTCTTCTGCAGTTTTACCCTCTGTATCTATTTTTAAAGGGGCAAAATCATAATTGTCAGTATCGATAGAATAAATCTTTTTATAACGGTTAGTATCGTTTTTATCCCTAAGCTGAGTTTGCTTCAATTTTGTTTCAAAATCTCCACCTTCTCTTTTAAGAATTCTACGAGCTCTTTCGGCTACACTTGCATAAAGATAAACTTTCAAATCTGCTTCTTCAAGCATCCAAATTGCTAAACGAGAACCTAAAACACAGTTTTCTTCTTTTAAAGCCATTTCAACTTGTCTTTTATCTAACTCTTTATCTAAAGAATCATCCTCTTCAGCCATTTTACAAAAGTCCCAAAAGTCAATTCCCTTTTCTTTAGCTAAATTTCTAAAAGTAAAGTTAATTAATTTATATCCTAATTTTTCAGCTACCAAAGTTGAAACAGTTGTATTACCACAACCACTTTTACCACTAATCGCAATTCTCATTGTCCCACCCTATTCTATATTTCTAACTTGTTCTCTAATATTTTCTAAATTATCTTTCATCCTAACTACTTCTAAGTTGATATCAGCAATTTGGCTTTTAGAGCCTACTGTATTAATCTCACGATTAATTTCTTGGCATAAAAAGTCAATTCTTTTACCAACCGGGTTCTTTGATTCAACTAATCTATCAAACTCTTGAAGATGAGCTGTTAATCTTTGAAC
>CAZHNE010000246.1:0-2477 GCA_964533775.1 uncultured Spirochaetaceae bacterium
TTAGGACGAGAGATTCTCAGTCTTTAAATAGGGGTTCGATTCCCCTAGGGACTATTTGTTTAGGACAGCCTTAGCAAAGGTTGTTTTTTTTTGAGAGACTTTATTTACAAGGAATATATAAATGATAACAGCTTCCAACATTTCATTATCTTATGGTACTCAAGTACTATTTAAAGATGTTAATATTAAATTTACCCCCGGCAATTGTTACGGTATTATCGGTGCTAATGGCGCCGGTAAGTCAACTTTTTTGAAAATTTTAGCAGGGGAAGTTGAACAAGATACAGGTGAAGTAATAATTACACCTGGAGAAAGAATGGCTATGCTTCAACAAGACCACTTTGCTTTCCAAGATTATACAGTTATGGAAACTGTAATAAAAGGTTATGAAAAACTTTATACTGTAATGAAAGAAAGAGAAGATATCTATGAGAAAGAAGACTTTACTGAAGAAGATGGGTTAAGAGCTGCCGACTTAGAAAATGAATTTGCTGAGTTGGGTGGTTGGGAAGCTGAAGCTGAAGTTGGTCAAATGCTTGATGGATTAGGCATATCTACAGATTTATTTCATAAAAAAATGGAAGATCTTGAAGATGGGATAAAAGTAAGAGTTTTACTTGCACAAGCTTTATTTGGTTCACCTGATATTTTATTACTTGACGAACCAACTAACCACCTAGATTTAGAGTCTATTAATTGGCTAGAAAACTTTTTAGAAAACTTTAATAACACTGTTATTGTAGTTAGTCACGATAGACACTTTTTAAATAGTGTGTGTACTCATATCGCAGATATTGATTATGCAAAAATTCAACTTTATGTTGGTAACTACGATTTCTGGTATGAATCAAGTCAGTTAATTTCTAGACAAATGAAAGATGATAAAAAGAAGAGAGAAGATAAAATATCAGAACTTAAAACCTTTATCCAACGATTTAGCTCAAATGCATCAAAAGCAAAACAAGCAACAAGTAGAAAGAAACTAATTGATAAATTAACAATTGACGATATTAAACCTTCTTCTAGACGATTTCCTTACGTTGCATTTAAGCCTCTAAGAGATCTTGGTAATAATGTTTTAGAAATTAATTCACTTTCAATAAGTGTTGATGATGTTAAAGTAATTGATAATTTAAATTTAGTTGTCAATAATGATGATAAAATTGCTTTTGTTGGACCAAATCACCAAGCTAAAACTTTATTGTTTGAAATAATTAGTGGGAATATGGAGGCTGATGATGGTTCATACCAATGGGGCGTTACAACAAGTCAATCTTATTTTCCAAAAGACAATACTCAGTATTTTGAAGATCATGTAAGCATAACTGATTGGTTAAGACAGTATTCTCCTGAATTAAAAGACGATACATATATTAGATCTTTCTTAGGAAGAATGTTATTCAGTGGGGATGAAGCTTTAAAGGATAGTACTGTATTATCCGGAGGAGAGAAAGTTCGCTGTCTTTTATCAAAAATGATGCTTGAGCAAAGTAACTGTTTGATATTTGATGAACCTACTTCTCACTTGGATTTAGAAGCAATCACTGCTTTAAACAATGGTTTGATAGACTTTAAAGGTGTAGTTTTGTTTAACTCCCATGACCATCAGTTTGTGAATACTATTGCAAATAGAATTATTGAGTTTACTCCTTCTGGAATAATTGATAAAATGATGCCTTTTGATGAATATTTACGTGATGAAGGTGTTAAAGAATTGAGAAAACAATTATATAATGATGAAAGTAAGAAAAATCTTTATATATAAATAGGAGCTTTTTATGATATTCGCTGTCGATATAGGTAATACTAATATTATTTTAGCAGTCCATGATGGAAACTCTTGGATTGATAAATGGAGAATTCATACTGATGTTTCTAAAACTTCAGATGAATACTTTGTTTTAATTAACTCTCTTTTAAATAGTACAAACTCAACCGAATATCATATTTCTAAAGCAATTATTTCATCTGTAGTTCCAAACTTAAACAGAGCAATTCAAAAAAATGTTATTAGATTATGTGGTATTGAACCTGTAATGGTAAACCATAGTTTAAATACTGGATTAGTTAAAGAAACTATTCCTATAGAATTAGGAGCTGATTTATTATGTAATTTAGCACAAGCGCACTTCTTATATCCAGATAAAGATGTGATGGTAGCTGATTTTGGAACAGCACTGACATTAAGTTGTGTTAACAAAAGGGGAGAAGTAGAAGGCGTTTCTATTGCACCTGGATTAGTAACAGCAGTAAATGCCTTATTTGGAAGTACAGCACAACTGCCACAAGTTCAGTTAAAAGCCCCTAATAAAGTTATGGGAAAAACATCAGACACTTCAATAAGGTCTGGAATTATGTATGGATATGCAGGATTGGTAGAATCTATAATAAAACGAACTGAAGAAGAATTACAGACAAAGCTTCACGTAATAGCAACTGGAGGCCTATCTTCAACAATTGCACCGTTAATAGATAGA
>CAZHNE010000247.1:0-2459 GCA_964533775.1 uncultured Spirochaetaceae bacterium
TAAATCTTAAAAACTAGGATTTTATAAGTTGGACATTATCGCGTCCGGTTGACAGTATTATGAATAAATATTCACAAAAGAAGTAAAGGGCAAATTTAATATATCTTATATAGTTTAATTTGGTTTTACGGATTTATTTTTCTTAAATTTGTTTAGCGATATGATAATAAAAACACCTAAAGAGAATCCAATTAAACTAAATGTTTCAACACTTAGTGGAGCTTGAGGTATTTCTAATGTTGTAGGTCCAATAATGATTGAATATATAGCTGCTAATATTAATCCAACTATAAAGCTAATTGTAGAAGACCTGTGCTTTAGTAGAGCATACTTTACAACTTTTACTGTAGTAACAGCACCAATTAAAACGCCAATTCCAAATAATATAATTGCAAAGAGATATTCAAAGTTAAAGGTGATAATCATTTTCAATGCATTTATAACTGGTATATACAGTTTTAAAATAACAAGAACAGACGATCCTGATATTCCTGGAAGAATCATAGTAGATATTGCTAATATCCCTGCTAGAAGAAGTCGAATTCCTGTAGCGAAAGAAATGTTAGTTAAAACAGTATTATTATTTGCAGAAGAAGCAGAGAAGGTAGAAATAAATACTACTAAAAAAAAGCCTATTAAGAAAAATACTATATATTTTATAATCGGTTTAACATTTTTCTCAAAAATAGACTTTTCTTCTATAACTATAAGAGGGATAGAACTAATAGTTAGACCAATTAAAAAAGAACTCATAAAGTAAATTTTATTAGTAAAAAGAGTTGAAAGAATTAAGATGCTTAACACCATTGCAACTACCCACCCAGATAGTAGTTGGGCAAGAAAAATTAAGGCTTCCCTTTGTTTTAGCTTATCTTTTGATAAAACATTGTTTAAGCTTGTTAGAAACTGATCGTAAAAGCCTAGTATATAAGCAACTGTTCCACCAGATACTCCTGGGATGCTATCAGCTAATGCCATACAAAAGCCTCTAATGCTATTAATTATCATAATACCTCTCTAGTTATCATTTAAGATATTGTGAAAAGGTTAAAATATCAAGCAAATATTGATGTTAGTTAGCGTAAAATAGGGGTGTTAACTGAACTTTTTAGAGTAAATTTAAAAATTAATTTTGTTAAAATAAATAAAGCAAAGTGAAAGTTAAAGTAAATATTACAAAACTTTACGCTTTAGGGCATTTTTCTTTTGCTTTAGAGGTTTAGTTTATTATTAAGTTTAATTTAAGTGTTGATTTTGGCAGTTGGTTTTATGAGAAAAAAGAAACTAAAAAAAGCTGGGCATAAAATACATTTCAGCAAAAGATTTTTTTCTCAACACCCAGCTTAGTAAAATAATATAACACAAACACCAACAGTCTAACTCTAAAAATAACATAATTAGACAGGGTTGTTGTTTATCTTGCAAAAAAACAACAATTTGGCAACTACAATAAGCTAAGCACAAATTAATTGAATTTAATAAAAATAGCCTTATTTTCTTTCTAAAAAAGTGAAAAGTCAAACAAAAAAAGAACTTTAATCCATTTTTAAGATATTTTGATATTTTCCTTTTTCAGTTTAAACGCAAAAACAGGGCCAACTAAATTAGCCCTGTAGTATGATTAAAAAAATAAAACTATAAATTCCATTTTTCTTTTAATTTAGCCATTTCGCCATTTTCTTTAAGTTTCTTTATACCGTCATTTAAAATCTTTAAAGTTTCTAGATTTCCTTTTTTAACAGCCATAGCAATTGGTTCTACTTCATCGCTAGCTTTACCGGTAATTTTTAATTTACTGCTGTAGTAGTCATTTACCATAACAAAGTCACTTGCAACAACACTATCGGTTATAACACAATCAAGATTGCCGTTTAACATATCTTCGATTGCTAATGCAATATTATCATAAGCTTTAATAGTTGCGTTCAAGTCTTTTGTATCAAGTAATACTAAGTGACCAGTAGTGCCAATTTGTACACCTATTTTTTTGCCTTGAACTTCTTTAAGATTTTTCATTCCAACTGAATTTATTGGTGTTATGATACTTTGTGTAATTTCAATAATGGGTGTAGTGAATTCCATAACTGGTTTTCTCTCTTCAGTAACTGAAACGCCACTTGCAACTATATCGTAAGCTCCATTAGATAGCCCTGCAAAAATTCCATCCCAAGCAACGTTAGTTACTTTAAATTTATAATCAGTAACACTTTCTAATGCTTTTACTAGTTCAATTTCAAAACCAGCTAATTCTCCATTTTCGTCAACAAATTCTAATGGTGGCCATTCACAGTTACTAGCCACTACTAAAGTGTTAGTATCTTCCTTTGCTCCGCTTGCATAAATATTTAAATTAAATATTATTAAAACTCCAAGTAAAATAAGTAAATTTTTTTTCATGATTTTTCTCCTAATCAGTTTCGTTAATTGTTTATAAAAGTGATTATGCATAAATATACAAG
>CAZHNE010000248.1:0-2457 GCA_964533775.1 uncultured Spirochaetaceae bacterium
AAGTTCATTAGTACTTTTTCTATTTGCTTCTCAGTCCCTTAAACTTTGGCTCACAACAAGAGGATTACCTTCTCTTCCACTAGTACCTGTTTCAAGTTCACAAGCAGTTGTTGGTGCAGTTATTGGTATTGGTCTTGCTAAAGGTGGCAGAAATATCCAATTTAAAGTGTTAGGAAAAATTAGCGTTGGTTGGATTACAACTCCAGTTAGTGCAGGAATAATCTCTTATGCTTTACTTTTCCTATTTTCACTTTTAGCTCCTTAGACTATTTACTTTTTATCTTTATTAAAAAGGAGTAGGTACTTAAATTTTAGTACAACTACTCCTTTTTTGTTAAGAATTTTCTTGGGATTTAAGTTTTGTCTGTTTGTTTGTATTTTTTACCATCACCAAGACTAATTCCCATAGCACGTGCAATGTTTATCATTTGATGATCTTTTGAAATGAATTTGGTTTTACCAGCAATATCAGCTAAATAATTAAATGTCATTTTATTATCCTTCATTGCAACAGTTGTACCAAACTTACCTTCTCTAGCTAAACGACCTGCAAAACTTCCCATCTCAGATGATAAAAGCCTGTCGTAGGCACTTGGGTTTCCACCTCTTTGAATATGGCCAGGAACCACTACTCTAGTATCAACTTCACATTTCTGTTCGATAAATGATGCTAAAGCCTTTGTTGATGTAACATCACCACCTCTAAAAGCAAGTCTTTCGACTTTTTTAAGTTTGCTCTCTTGTTTTGTCATTGCACCTTCTGCAATTGCAATTATAGTAAAAGCATGACCCTCTTCATTTCTTTTTTCAACAAGCTTTGCTACTTCTGAGGGCTCATAAGGAAACTCAGGTAAAAGTATTGCATCCGCTCCACCTGCTATACCTGAGTACAAGGTGAGCCAACCTACTTTGTTTCCCATTAATTCAATAAACATCGTCCTACCATGACTTGCTGCTGTTGTATGGATTCTATCTATGCACTCTGTTGCAATATCGACTGCACTATGAAAGCCAAAAGTAACATCAGTCCCCCAAATATCATTATCAATAGTTTTAGGTATACCAATTACATTTAAACCTTCATTAGAAAGTAATGCTGCGGTTTTATGGGTTCCAGCTCCTCCGAGTGTAACTAGCAAATCAAGTTGCAGATTATTATAAGTTTCTTTCATTAAATCTAGTTTAGAATTACCATTTCTATCCTCTACATTCATCAAACTATAAGGTTGTCGACTTGTGCCTAAAATAGTACCACCCACATTTAAAATTCCTGAAAAATCCTTTTTCTTTAAAACCTTAAATTCATTGTACATTAAGCCAAAATAACCATCGGTAAAACCATAAAGTGTTATATCATCTATTTGATTAAAAACATATTTACTAAACCCCCTAATGACAGCATTTAGTCCTGGACAATCTCCACCACTAGTTAGTATACCAATTTTCATAACTTCTCCTTTTTTAATAGCCTTAGCAGAAACCTATATTTTTCTACATTTTAGGGCAAAATAACAATCATGAATAAAACTATCTACAAGTGGATTGCCACTGTAATCAGTATAAAAATCCATGATTGCAAAACCATTTCTAGTTACTCCACCTATGAGTATATCAATAGTATGGCTAAATTCTAAAGTATCTTTTTCTTTTAAAATACTTTTAATTTGTTTTTTATTTAAACTTTTAATATCAGAATAGGGAATTGTATATTTTATCTTAAGCTTGTTTTTCAAAACATCTTTTTCCTTAAATAAATATAACGCTGGATTTGTAATACTTGTTAAAAGTTCACCACCTTTTTTCAATACCCTAAAACACTCTTTATAAACCTTCTCAACATCACTAATAAAGCAAGTTGATGTTGGGTTAAAAATATAATCAAATGTTTCATCTTTAAAAAAGGATAAGTTTTGCATATCGCCCTTTACAGTACTAAGTTTCAAATGATATTTTTCTGCTGTTTTTTTGTCTTGTTCTAGTTGTTTACTACTAATATCAAAAACAGTAACATCATTAGCAGCTGCAGCAAAAGCAACTGCTTGTTGACCTCCCCCACAGGCTAAGGCAAGAATTTTTTTATTTTTATAATCCTTTACCCATTCTTTTTTAACAAATTTAACAGGTGTTAAATAAATATTAAACTCACCGTTTTGAGCTTTTTCAATAGTTTCTTTTTCAATTGGCACTGTCCAAAAGTTGTGTTTTTCAACCTCACTATCCCAGGCTAATGCATTAGTTTCTTGATATGTTTTCATATCTCAATACTTTACCTCTCATTTCTTGTGTTTGCAACTAAGGTTTTTCAGTTATTTTAAAGAATGTTTAAATAATAGATATTTGGTTTCATTTTCCTACTTGACGAGATTTTTTTCTTAGTGTATCTTTTCATTCGATAAATACTATTTCCGCGGCTATGGTGGAATTGGTAGACACGCAAGCTTGAGGTGCTTGTGGGCG
>CAZHNE010000249.1:0-2439 GCA_964533775.1 uncultured Spirochaetaceae bacterium
GTCTTGTCAGAAGTAAAAAAAGCAGCTATTTTAATTTATACGGATTCAGGTAATAAGTTTCTCTTTTATTTTTAGAAATATAAATATAAATTAGGAATTAAGATTAACCAAAAAATTACTTGGAAGGATATTGATGATAAATAAAGACAAAAAAATTGTTATAGTAGGAGCAGGCCTAGCAGGCTTAACTGCAGCAGCTTATCTTTCAAGAGAAGGATACTCTGTACTTTTAATTGAAAAGAATGAAACATGTGGTGGATTAGTTAATTCATTTAACTACGAAGGGTTTGTTTTTGATGTAGGTGCTAGATCACTAGAAAACTCTGGCGTTATCAAACCAATGCTAAAAGATTTAGGAATTCAAATAGATTTACCTAAAAGCCCAATATCTTTAGGTATTGAGTCTGATATTTTTACTTTAAATAATGTTGAGGATATAAAAAAATATAAGTTGCTTTTAATAAAGAAGTTTCCAAAGAATGAAAAGGAAATAGAGAAAATCTTTAAGGTAATTAATAAGGTTACTAAAAGCATGGAAGTTATTTATGGTTTTGATAACCCTGTATTTGTTAAAGACTTTGCACAAAACAAAGAGTACTTACTTAAAGAAATGCTTCCTTGGTTTGGCAAGTTTCTCCTAGCTGTTAGACATATGAACAAAATGAATGAACCAGTAAATCTGTTTTTAGAAAAATATACTTCAAATAGATCTTTAATTGATATGATTACACAACACTTTTTCAAACAAACTCCAACCTTTTTTGCCCTAGGATATTTATATGTATACCAAGAATATTTTTACCCTAAAGGTGGAACTGGAGAAATAAGCAAAAAACTAACCGAAAAGGTAATTGAAACTGGTGGAAAAGTAAAAACAAATACATTTATTACATCTGTTGATCCCAAAAATAAAACAATTACTGATAACAGTGGAGAAAAATACAACTACTCTACTCTTCTTTGGGCAGCTGATTTAAAAGAATTTTATACAATTACTGATTTATCAAACCTGGAAGATAAAGTTAAAGAAGAATCTGAAAAACAAAAGCAAAAAGTCTTAGATAGTCGTGGAGGAGATTCAATTTTTTCTCTTTATTTAGGGCTTGATTTACCATTAGATTATTTTTCAAAAGTGTCAAAAGGACACCTTTTCTACACTCCTAGCAAAAAAGGATTAGGCGAGACACATTACACAGAATTAAGAACCTTAATCGACAATTTTGACAAGACCTCTAAAGAAGAAATATTCTCTTGGGTTGATAAATACTGTAAACTAAACACTTTTGAAGTCTCAGTGCCTGCATTAAGGGATAGAAGCTTAGCTCCAGAAGGTAAAACAGGATTAATAGCAAGTATGCTATTAGAGTATGACCTTGTAAAAAAGATTAAAGATGCAGGCTGGTATGATGTTTTTAAGAAAGAAGTTGAAAACAAGATTATTGAAGTTTTACAATCTTCCCTCTACCCTGATTTAAAAGACAATATTATTTTTCAATTCTCCTTCTCTCCTTTAAGTTATAAAGAAAAAGTAGCGACTTCAGAAGGTGGAATAACTGGTTGGACTTATGAAAAAGAATCACCTGTAGTAAGTGATCTTAAGAAAATACCAAACTCAGTTAAAACCACTATTGATGATATATATCAAATAGGTCAGTGGGCTTATACCCCAGCTGGAATCCCAACCGCTATTCTTACAGGCTGGTATGCTTCTGATGATATAATTAAAAGGGATAAAAAGAAATCTAAGTAGTATTTGAAAGCTAGCAAATTCTTTTAAGAAAAAGCTAGCTTTTACTTCTTTAAAACTAAAAATTTAAACCAATCCCATAGAGTACTCAACTAACAGAGCTACAATAACTACTAAAGCAGAAATTATAAATCCATGAATCATTGGGTTAATGCCGTCCTTTTTCATTTCTAAAAAGTCTGTATTCATACCAATAGCAGCAAGAGCTGCAACCATTAAAAACTTACTAATGTTTTTAAGGTTTGATGAAAAAGCTACTGAAAAAAGGCCAAAACTGTTAAGAAGAGACATTCCAACAAAAGCTAATATAAACCACGGAAATAATGACGTTATTTTAACACTGCTAGAATTTGCATTACTTATATTTTCTTTTTTGTTTATATAAGTATTAATTATAGAGAAAACCAATACTGTTGGAATAATAGCAAGGGTTCTAGTAAGCTTTACCATTGTTGCAAAGTCTCCAGCTGCCTCACTAAAAGCATAACCTGCTGCAACTACGCTAGAAGTATCATTGACAGCAGTTCCTGCCCATAATCCATAAGCTGCGTCACTAAGATTAAGCATTCTTCCCATCAAAGGAAACAACACAATCATCACTATATCAAATAAAAACGTTGCAGAAATCGCATATGCTATATCTGTATTTTTAGCATCAATAACTGGTGCTATTGCAGCAATTGCTGATCCAC
>CAZHNE010000250.1:0-2438 GCA_964533775.1 uncultured Spirochaetaceae bacterium
TTAACAAGAATCCCTTTTTAGTAAAACAGGTTGGATTTTAATTTTTTTCTTTTGTCTAGTTTTATTATCAAACTCTTTATTTATCTGAGAAAATAATGTTTCTAAAGAAAAAGCTGCTAATTCTTCACGCGGTTGGTGAATAGTTGTTAAAGAGGGATTTGAATATTCGCTAAATTCACTGTTATCATATCCAACAATTGCTATGTCATTAGGAATATGTACATTATTATTTTTTAAAGCTCTCATTGCTCCTAAAGCAATTAAATCATTTAAGCCAAAAATAGCTGTTGTTTTTAATATAGATTCCATATTTTCTTCACAACACTTTTTAGCACTCCAGTAATCTAAGTGTGAGCTTAGAATGTTTATTTTACCACCATGTTTTTTAACTTCATTACAAAAACCCTGTTCTCTTAATTTAAACTCTTTGTGATATTCACTTACGCAAATGACAGTGAATTCCCTATGACCTTTATTAATTAAATGTTGAGCTACAAGAGTTCCGCCTGCGTAATGGTCTGTATAAATTACATCAAAATTCTCTATTTTTGATGTAGGAGGATAATGTAAAAAAACAGATGGAATTTCTGTTTTAGTAATAAAAGAGAGTGTTTCATCACTAGGATCTTCTATTAATAAAATAAGGCCATCAACTTTATTTCTATTAACTAATCTTGTAATATTATTTTTCTTTGTAAAATGGTTAGTTTGATATGTAAGAATTAAATCCACATCCCATTTTTCTAAATGGTTTCTAAGAGAGTTTAAAAGTAAACCATGGTATGCATTAACATTAACTTGAGAGAAGCCTTCAGGGAGAACAATTCCAACAGCATTCGCTTTACTTGTTATTAAACCACGTGCATTTGCATTAAATTCAAAGTTAAGTTCTTTAGCTATTTTATTTACTTTATTTTTAGTTGCTTCTGATACTAAAGGACTATCATTTAAGCATCTTGAAACAGTGGAAAAACTAACTCCCGCTATTGCTGCTATGTCCTTAATCGTTACCTTCTTACCCATATTACTCCTCAAACACTATGTCTATTATATAGTTAAATCCGTTTTTAGTACATAAATTAATAAAACACATTTTTCTAGAGGCGAAAATCTAGTTTTAAATTCAAATTTCTCCCTATAATTCTTTAGACTAATATTTCAAGTGCTGTATACAAAACCCAATATGTCGGTATAAAAACATTTATACGTTATACTAAATAAGAGTTGTCTTCACTTAACACTTATTAAGTTATTTTTTTTACACTACAAGCCATTTATGTACTTTAATATACAAAAGCTGTTCCAAAAAAGAACAGCTTAACTTTTAAAAATATACTTTTAATATTTTATTTTACTATTTTAGTGCCTTTTCCACTATTGAGAGCTCCATATAAATTTTCTGGATTTGTAATTAATCCCATATTAGATGTGCTTTCAACAAAGTCTACAATTGCTTGAACTTTAGGAAGCATAGATCCTGGTGCAAAGTGACCTTCTTCTATATACTTTTTAGCTTCTTCTACAGTAATAGTATCTAATGTTTTTTGATTTGGTTTACCAAAGTTTAGGCAAACTTTTTCAACTGCTGTGGAAATGATTAACAAATCAGCTTTTAATTGTTTAGCCATAAGAGCTGCAGCTAAATCTTTATCAATTACTGCTTCTCTTCCGCTTAATGTGCCATCTTCATTTCTAACAACTGGAATACCACCGCCTCCAGCTGCAATTACAGTAATACCATTGTCGCCAAGAATCTTAACTGTATCAATTTCTACTATAGCTTTTGGTAATGGGGAGGCAACTACTCTTCTCCATCCTCTACCTGAGTCTTCTACACAAGCCCAACCATCATTTTCCATTTTTTCTCTAGCAACTTCTTCGCTCATAAAGCTACCAATTGGTTTTGTTGGATTATTAAAAGAAGGATCGTTTGTATCTACTTCTACTTGAGTAACTACTGTTGCAACTTTATTTGTTAAACCAGCTTTAGTAAATTCATTGTCTAAAGCCATTTGTAATTGGTATCCAATAGCACCTTGAGTATCAGCTACACAAGAATCTAATGGTACTGAATGCAAGATAGATGATGAATATTCAGCTCTTAGTAATACAAAACCTACTTGAGGGCCATTACCATGAGCAATTACTACTCTATGTCCATCTTTAACTAACTTTGCAATATGCTCTGCTGTTTTTCTTGCAGCATTATATTGTGATTTCACTGTTACTTGTTTTGCATCTTCAATTAAAGAGTTTCCCCCAATTGCTATTACTATTAATTTGCTATCCATAAATCCTCCATAAAATATTAGTATATTTTAAACTTTTTATTATTATTTTGCTTTTTTATAATATCACAAATGCAACATTATGCAACATAAAAGTAACCTAATTCTAAACATTATTGTTAAGGAATAAAAATATATTGATCTATCAAC
>CAZHNE010000251.1:0-2426 GCA_964533775.1 uncultured Spirochaetaceae bacterium
AGTTCACCTTTAATTTTTAGAGGAAGCCCAGCAATTAATAAAATCACATTATCACAAACAGCTGCAAGCTTTTGGTTTATACTACCAGATAAATCCCTTAGTCTATTTACTTTTTCATCAGTTGATTCTCCTGCCATTCCAATCATATTTGAAATAATAACAATATCTTGTTTTGGATTTGATAAAATATCTAATAGCTCTTGTTCTTTAGCTTTTATATCCTCACCATTTTCTATTAAGGAAGAGAGCCAAACACAAATATTATCAATTACTACTATTTGTGCAGATGGAGGCAAGTTCTTTAATGTTTTCTCTATATTTGAAGAGTCTTCAATTATTGTAAAGTGATCGCTGTTTGAGCTGTTAATTGATTCGCTTTTGAGGGTTACTTCATCAATTCTTGATTGAGAAGTTGCAATTATTACTCTTTGCTCACTGGTAAACTCAAAGCCTAAAATATAATCTAAAGCGTATGAGCTCTTACCACTTTTATAGCCACCAATTAAAAGAGAAACTTTAGGTTTACGTTTAGTTTGTATCTTTGCAGCACCTGCAGTAGATAAAAGGGTGTTTGAGTTCATTTTTACTTGGTTGTTATATAGGTGCATTTTTTTAATGTCAATTGTTGCCATACATTCCTCCTAATGGTAAATATTTTACCATGTAATATAAAATATATCTATTTGAAAAACTTAAAACAAAGAAATTTGCTCTTTAATTGTTAAACTCTTTCCTTATATCAGCATTTTCACTGTCTAGTAAAAAATGTACCTTTCTTAGTATTCTAGCTAGTTCATCAATATCATTACTGTTTAAATGGGAAGCTAGTTTTGTTGATATTTTCTTTAAAGATTGGCTAACAATAGCAGCTTTGCTCTCACCTTTCATTGTGAGTTTAATTAAGGTTTTTCTCTTATCATTTAAGTCTTCAATGTATCTTATTAGATTGTCTTTTTCCAATATATTACAAATTTGTTTAATATTTTGATGACTTGTTGATAATAGTCTTGAAAGTTCTCTTAAGCTTGGAGGGGTAGGAAGTTCATATAAATATAAAATAATTTCAGCTTGCCTTTTAGTAAGGCCATCTTTGCTATAATCATCCTTTTCATAGTATTGCTCCATCTCAGAAAGGAGTGAAGCAATTTGTTTAATAGAAAATAGGGAATGTTCTAATATTTCAATATCTTCATTATTCTTCATACTTAACTATCTAAATCAAAAGAATCAGGTAAGATAAAATCATTTAAACCAGTTGTGTTTTTAGCTTTTTGTGCTTCCATACTTTCAAAATCATCTTCACTGTAGTCTTTACCTTTACTTTGTTTCTTTCTTGCTCTTTTTGCATAAGATTGCTCTTTCTGGTACCTAACTTTAATCCTTTTTCCACTTGCAAGTAATATAGCAATAGGTCTTAGACTTTCAATATTTACACAGAATATTTGTATCATACTTGTTAAAGGAACTGCTAAGAACATACCAGGAATTCCCCATATATAGCCCCAAAGGGATAGGGAAACTAATAATACAAAAGGAGAGAGTCCTAGTTGAACACCTTGTAATCTAGGATCTATTATATTACCAAAAACAGTTTGAATTGAGATTGTTAAAACGGCAACGTAAATAATACTTATCCAGTCTGGTGTAAATTGAATTAAAGCCATTGTTATAGTAATAAGAGTTGCGATTATTGAACCAATGCTTGGAATAAAGTTAAGTACAAATGCTAAAAGTCCCCAAAGTATAGCAAAGTCAAGATTAGTAACTGCAGCAGTTAAATAGAAAAGAATTCCAGTAATTAAGCTCATTGAGAATTTAATTAATAGGTATCTTGAAATTTGGTTTGTTGTTCTTTGTGCAATAGAAACAATCATTTGGCTTTTTTCACTATTAAATGCTTGTTTGATTTTAGGGGTTAATGTCTGTCTTTCTAAAATTAAGAAAAGTAAAAACAAAAAGATTAAAGCAATGTTTTTAAGTATAGTTGCAAATTGAGATGATATGTTAGTTATACTTGTTAAAGCTAGACTAATCCAGTTGATATCCATTATAGACAATATTGTTTCGCCTGGTAGAAAATCTAATAAGCCTTCAAGACTTTCTGTAACAAGTTGATCTATTTCATTTATTCTACTGCCATAAGCAGGAATTCCAATTAATAGTCTCTCTATCACCATAAAGACTAAAACGCCTACAACAAGAAGAAAGGCAAAAAACAAGAGTATTCCGATTGTATTGCTTAACCAGAAAGGGAAATGCAATTTATCAAGTTTCTCAAGTAGAGGATATAAAATCAACATAACAAAGCATGCAAAAACTATAGGAAGTAAAACACCACTAGTAAACTTTAAAGTAACAGCTGTAATAAAAAATATAACAACAATAGCTAAACTTTTTAAATACTTCTTACTTTCTAAATATTTTAT
>CAZHNE010000252.1:0-2374 GCA_964533775.1 uncultured Spirochaetaceae bacterium
AAGAGCATTAAATGATTCACCGTTAATTTCTAAAGAAGTAAAACTTAAAGTAAAACAGAAAGCTGAAGAATTAGGGTATTTCCCATCTCGCACAGCTACACTTTTTGCTACTGGAAGAAGTTATTCAATAGGTCTTGTTGTACCTAACTTTGAAAAGATTCTTCCCTTTACTAGAAGTTATTTCCCCTCATTACTTGACGGCCTTCTTCTAGGGGTAGCTAACACTGATTACAATGTTGGAATTGTGGTTTCTGGACAATTAGGTAAATACAGAAATTACACTGAACTAATAAAGTCAAAAAGTTTTGATGGACTAGTTTTTGCTATATCTCCTGAGTATGAAAAAGCTTCTCCTGATTTAATAAAAAACCACATTCCTTTTGTTTTAGTCAACAACTATTATAAAGGAGCTTCTAGCATTTATGCTAAACCAGATATAGGTATGGAAAAAGCTTTTTTACATTCAGTTAGTCTTGGCCATAATCATTTAGGTTATATCTCAGGAGATCTTGATTATAAAAATGGCGAAGATAGATTAGCTGCATTTAAAACCCTTGCAAGTAAATTTAAAATGAAAAATGAAATTATTATTGGAGACTTCTCCTATTCATCAGGCTATAACTCATTTAAACAATTTAGAGGTAAATTAGGTAAAGAATTAACCTTAGTAATGACATCTAGTGACAGACAAGCATTTGGTTTTATAGATGCTTGTAAAGACAATGGTATGAGTGTACCTGAAGATATTTCTGTTATTGGTTATGATAATTTTGTTACTAACAACCCATACGCATTAACAACAGTTGATCACCCTGTTACTAATATGGGAAATGAAGCGGCAAGAATGCTAATTAAAATGATAGAATCTCCAATATATAACACTGAGCAACTGTGGGTCGATACTGATTTAGTAATTAGAAACACCACTTCAAGGAGAGCGTAATGAAACTTCTAATAGTTGGACTAGGAAGTATGGGTCTTTATCATATAAAAAAATTCATAAACCTTGGTGTAGAAATAGTTGGTGGAGTTGATCCTGATACAGAGAGACAAAATAAAGCTCAAGAGCTTTATAATATACCTTGGGTTGGTGAAAAAATTGAAGATTTTAAGGGGGCTGTTGATGCAATATCTATTGCAGTCCCTGACTCCCTTCACAAACAGTGTTATCTAAAAGCAGTGAAATTAAACAAACCTCTTTTTCTTGAAAAACCTCTAGCTGTTAATTTAGAAGAAGCACTAGAGATTAAAGATAAAGTGGGAAGTGCTGCTATAGTTAATTATTCAAAGCGAAATGTCATCGCATTATTTGCATTAAAACAGATTTTAGAAAATAAAACTTTAGGGAAAATTGAAAAGGTAGATATACAATATAATCAAAGCTGGCTTACAAAAGAAGCTGCCATACCCTGGATGGAAAATGAAAGATATCTTTGGAGAATATCTCCTCTTTTCTCTGCAGGGGGATGTGTTGCTGATTTAGGCAGCCACTTATTAGACTGTCTTTTTATTCTATTCAATAAAGTTAAATTAATAAAACAAATAGACGCTACAACTTTTAAAAACTTATTTGACAAAGGTTATGTAAATTATAAATCATCTAAAGAAGAACAATTTAAACTATTAGAGGATATAAAAGGTAAGCCTAAAATGTATGTAGATTATAAAGGGGAGTTTTTAATAGATGAGACAATCCCTTGCTTTTTTAGTTGCACTTTCCTTTCACAAAAATATAGTGAAGCAATGATTATTAAAATAATGGGTAGTAAAGGAGAAGCCTTTATTGATTCATCACTAGATAGAAAAAATGTTACTATAAAGATGGGGGATAAATATGAGAAAATAAAAGGATCTCCTATTACACCAACCTATACAAATTTTAAAAACTTTGTTGAACAAAAACCAACAAACAACTTACCTACTATAAATAGAGCCGTTGAAATTCAACAAATTTTACAGGAGATTTTATTTTGTCAATAAACATCGGAGCAGTTCTAAACGCAAATGAAATAACTACAGGATCCTTACAGCAAATAAAAGATGCTGGATTTAAAACAATAAACATATTTTTCTGGGAAACTTTATCAGATACAAATTTAAACACCCTTGCTGAACTTATAGAGAATGTTGGCATTAAAGTCTCTTGCCTTTCAATCTTTGGCAATCCTTTAAGAGAAGATCTTAAAGGAGAAGACATAAGAGAGGGTTGGAAAACTTTAATAAAAGACTCTTCAATGTTTGGCAATCCATATGTTTCTGGATTTGCTGGAAGAATGTGTGGAAAGAGTATCCCGTCTTCTATTGAAAGTTGGAAAGAGCTGTTTTCTACTTATCTTGATTATAGTTACAAGAAAAACTGTAAAGGCCTTCTGTT
>CAZHNE010000253.1:0-2358 GCA_964533775.1 uncultured Spirochaetaceae bacterium
GTAACTTCTAAATAGTTGAGAAAACTTTCGACTATCTCTTTATTAAAAGATTCTAATTTAAACCTTACTATTTTAATATTTTCTTCAGTTTCTAAAAACCTTAAGAGCAAAGAAAAAACTCTCCCATATTCCTCACAGGTCTTCGGGCTGTAAGCTCTTTGTCTTGGAAGATACAAGTTTAAATATTTACCTACATAATATGCAAAATCAGTTGTTTTCATAATTAAACACCTCTGGGAACACTGTGACGTCAACTTTATGCCTATTTTGTACTATTTCTGGATATATCTCCCTGGTTAGGTGCAAATAATATTCAGTAGCTGCTATTGAGGTATGGCCCATATATGTTGAAAGAGTAGGAAGAAAAGTATAGGTATCTATTCCTTTATCAATTAGTTGCTTCAATGAATGACAGCAAAAACTAAACCTCAAATCATGAATTCTAGGGCCATGCCCACCACCGATATACGGAATAGCTGCTTCATTTAATATTTTAATAAACCATATACTTAATGACTTATCAGTAAAATTTTTATTATCTACATTCCTAAAAAATCGATTGTTAGGATTTTCAAATGCATTATATTTATTTGAATAACTTTGCATCTGTTCTAACATTGAAGTAGATAGAGGCAAACATCTGTCTTTATCGTTTTTAGCTTTTCTCACTAATATTGTTCCATTGGTGAGATTAACATCATCGATGGTTAGAAAAAGCCCCTCTGACTTCCTTATTCCCGTTGAGTACAAAAGTTTGAAATATGTTGAAAGAACATTCCTACAAGTATGTACTTTATCACAAGTTAACTTGTCTGTAGCTTCAAATATTCTGTTTATCTCATTCTTCGAAAATATATATGGTCTAAAATTTTTTATATATTTTATTGGGAAAGGTTTACAAGAGGAATGCCCCATTGCATTGAGATAATTACTAAAATTAATCATTTTGTTAATTCTTATGCATTGAGTATTACTTTTTTCGTAACTAAGTTGTTTGCTCCATTCTTCACATTCTTCTTTTGTTAATCCGATCGAACTAATTTTATTCATTTTAACAAAAAAAGCGTCCATTGAATAAAAAATAGAGAGTTTTCCGTATTGATAACCTAAACTTCTTTTATAATTTATATAGTCTTGCAGTAAATTAGCTCTGTGACTTTTAAACTTATAACTCATCTTGCTTCTCCTTCTCAACCTCTTTTTGTATATTTCCAGGCAAGTCAAAAAGGATTTCTAAGGAACATTCTTTTAGTTGCTTTAAGTTAGAACTTATATAATATTCAGCTGTAGTGTTTATACTAGAATGGCCTAGAACACCACTTATAATATTAATGGGAGTATCCATTTCCATTAACTTTCCAGAAAGACTGTGTCGCCAAGCATGCGGTCCATGCTTTCTTTTTCGAATATTTATTTTAGCTTCACGCATTCTCAAAGTTAAAATTGATGAAAGTGTGCTGGGTGATAAATTTATATAAGGCGCAAACATTTGTAAAAATACGTAAGATGAATTTACATTAGGACGTATTTTATAATAATCAATTAAAGCATTCCCAACTTCGGGAAGCAATGGGAAACATATTTCAATATTAGTTTTTTGTTGAACTAATTTTATTTCATCCCGATCCCAATCGATATTATCATGTTTTAGCTTACACACATCACCCGATCTTAATCCATAACGAGCAATGATAAGAAGTAAACAATAATCTCTTTTACCTTTAATGCTTGTTCTGTTAATTGTATTAAGAGTTTTGTTTATTTCAGCAGGAGTATAAATTGAAGGCAAATGGGCTCTATTAGAATATTTTACTGAAGGAACACAAAATGAATAATTAGTGACTGTTATTTTATTCTCAAATAAATATTTGAAGAATTGTTTAAGATTTTGTAAATCAACTTTCTTTTGATACATTGTCATAAAAGCCAAAGATTTAACATAAGCAATTATAATTTTATTATTTAAACTAGACCAGTTTTGAAAACCATTATCCCCAAAAAACTTAGCAAATCGTTCATTAGATATTCTCTTTCCGGTAATTGTTCTATCTTTAAGCAAGTCAAATTGTTTTCTATATCGTAAATAATCAGCAATTACTGGTTCTAAAGATGATAAGATTGGAAAAGATAGTCTACCTTTGCCGTACTTTGTAGAAACTGTATTAGTCATATGATATTCAAGAACAGAATTTAAAGTTCTTATGTGAGATATTGCATACCTTTCATGTAATAAATTATCGTTAGCAATTTTTCTAAAAGTTAAAACAGCTTTAGCACAAATTTCAGAGTTATATTCTATTCCTTCAAAAAGCTCTAAAACAAGAATTATATTTTTCAGAGAGCTTTTCTTAATCTTCA
>CAZHNE010000254.1:0-2355 GCA_964533775.1 uncultured Spirochaetaceae bacterium
TATACCATACCTATTAGAATTAATATTACAGGAAGAAAAACTATAGTTGCTGCAATAAGCATTGCAAGCAAATCATTTTTTTCTAAAGGTAATTTGTCTTCTGTCTTGTGTCTTTCTTCAATTTTTTTTACATCAAGAACTCTATCGACTTTCTTGCGAAAAAACACTTAACCTACTCCTTTTTATCTAAGAGAGGATGGTGACAAGCTACAAAGTGTTCATCTTCAAGCTCTCTCCATTCAGGAACTACTTGTGTACATATTTCTGTACAATATCTACAACGAGTGTGGAACTTACAGCCTTTTGGAGGTTTAATTGGACTTGGAATGTCTCCCTCTAACAACATTGTATGACCACGCTTATTAATATCTGTTGTTGGAATAGCAGCAAGTAAAGCTTCTGTATATGGATGTAATGGTCTTTCAAAGATTCTTTTTGAGTCTGCTAATTCCATTAAATTACCTAAATACATAACTCCAATACGATCACTGATATACTTTACAACAGCTAAATCGTGAGAAATAAATAGATAAGTGAGTTTTAGCTTTTCTTTTAAATCTCTAAGAAGGTTAATTATCTGAGCTTGAATTGATACATCTAAGGCAGAAACTGCTTCATCACAAACTATAAACTGAGGATTAAGAGCTAAAGATCTAGCAATACCTATTCTTTGTCTTTGTCCACCAGAGAATTGATGAGGATATCTATTAATCATGTATGAAGATAAACCACAGTCTTCCATGACTTTCATAACATACTCATGCATCATTTCACCATCTTGTTTGAAAAAGCGTTGAGCTAGTAATCCCTCACCTATAATCTGACCAACTGTCATTCTTGGGTTAAGAGAAGAATAAGGGTCTTGGAAAATTAATTGAAGTTCTTTTCGTAACAATCTCATTTCATTATATTTAAGTCTTGAAAGATCAATTCCACCATCACGTTGCTCTTCATAATGTTCAAAATCTTCGTTATCTTTGTACTTAGCTCTTAACTCATCTAAAGAAGTATGAACTAAATCTAGTTTCTTAGTAATTTCAGCCATTTGATTACTAGTTAGAGCTTTTTTAGATTTGATTTCATCAAGTCTTAATTGAAGAGATTCATACCTTTTATTATTTTCTTTAGCGATCTTAATTTTGCCTTCTAAATCTGTACTATCGAGTTCAAAATCTTTATTTTTTTCTTCTAATCTATGGCGTTCATTAGCCAAATTATACCAGTTTAAATAAACTTTAGAGACTTCTTCCATATTATCAGCAACTATTAATCCACCAATAATTTGTACAATATCTAAATAAGCATCCTTTAAATGTTTTTCAGCAGCAATAAATTGGTTTTGTGCATCATATAGTTTGTAGCGAGTGTCTTTTTCATCACCTGCTTCAATTCTTATCTTTAAATTTTCAAACAATTTCTTAGATTCATCTCTTTTGTGCTCAATTCCTTGAAGATTGTTTTTTCGTTTTGAAAGAGTTAAAATTGTTTCTTTAACATAAGAAGGTGCTAAATCTTCTAAAGTCCTACCATAATACATTGTTCTGCCGTCTGTTTGTTGGTAGAGCTGAAGTAATACACGGCCAAAGGTTGATTTACCGCAACCACTCTCTCCAACTAAGCCAAAGGTTTCTCCATCATAAATGTTAACATCAACACCATCTACAGCTTTTACTGCAAGCCTTTTGTTTTTTAAAGGGAAATGCTGTTTAAGGTTTGTTATTTTAAATAGTACTTTCTTTTTATTTTGCATTACGCACCACCTTATCGGGATAATAACATCTAATCATATGGTTTTCACTGACCGATACTAACTCTGGAAGTTCTGTTCTACACTTATCAGTCGCATATTTACAACGTGGTGCAAACTTACAGCCAGGTGGTAAATTTAGTGGATGAGGCACAACTCCTGGAATAACTTCAAGCCTTTCAAAGGTTTCTGTATTCAGCTTAGGAATTGATAACATCAAACCTTCTGTATAAGGGTGACTAAATTTTCCTTTTGAAAAAATAGTATCTACTGGAGCCATTTCAACAACTTCACCACAGTACATAACAGCAACATCATCAGCCATCTGATTAATTACACCCAAATCATGAGTAATAAATAAAATTGATGTTCCTTTATCTTTTTTTAAATCATTCATCAGTTTTAAAATTTGAGCTTGTATTGTTACATCTAGAGCTGTTGTTGGTTCATCAGCAATAAGAAGATCTGGTTTACACGCTAAAGCCATTGCTATCATAACTCTTTGTCTCATTCCACCTGAAAGTTGATGAGGATATTGCTTTGCAACTTCTTCTGGATTTGGAATTTTAACACTATCTAGCATCTTAATAGATTCTAGAGCTGCTTGT
>CAZHNE010000255.1:0-2338 GCA_964533775.1 uncultured Spirochaetaceae bacterium
CTAAAAATCTTTGTAGTGGAATATCGTTTTCTCACATTAGAAGTTCTTACGAAGAACTTGAAGAAGCTATATCTTGTCACTGCACAATTCTTGGGGAAAAGTTAATTGAGAGAGACTTACTAACATCTTCTTTAAGCTTAAACATTTTTACAAATAGATTTGAAGAAAACTATATCGCACCAATTTCCACAATATATTTAGAAGAACCAACTAATTATATTCCCTCTTTGATAAATGCTGCAAAAAAGATATTAGATAAAATCTACATAAAGGCAGATTATAAAGGGTGTAGAGTTTGGGCGAATGATTTAACAAAAGCAGGATACAGACAGTTAGAACTGTTTAAAAGCCCTGGACATAATTCTTTATTAAAAAAGCAAGATACGTTAGCGCAAGTTGTAAATGAAATATCGCAAGTCTATGGAAGAGAAAAGATATCTAGTGGTGGTACAAATAACTTAGTAAAAAACAACCTACAAAAAAGAAATATGCTCTCTCCCCATTATACAACTAAATGGGAAGATTTACCTGTTGTAAAGCTATGATGCTTTCTTTATTAAAAAGCTCCTTCATTATCAAATATTACTAACATACAATCCACAATAAATACGTATGCTACGGGGTGGAAAGCTCTAATTCATTAAATAGGGCTTTCTCTTTTTGAGTTATTTCACTTATTATTTTTTGTCCGTCATCAAACTTTATCTTGTAAATGTTTTTACTAATGTTGATTGCATCCTCTGGTGTTGTGTATTTGTTAGAAAGGTTTTTCTGTTTGATGTGGTTAATAAGATTGTAAAACAAAATTAAGCTTATATGATTAATAAAAGAGTAAGCTTCACCTTTTTCATTAGTATCTTGATAAGGTGTTTCTACTCTTAGTGAATTCTTTAAATAATCAAAACATTCTTCTATTTCCCATCTACCTTTATACTTTAAGTAAACCTCTTCTGGATTTTTATCTAAGTTGCTTATAAATACTAGATAATTCTTTTTAGATGTTTTTTCACCCTTTTCTCTGGTATATCCTTTCCATTCACTTTTTACCTTTTCTAGATATAATGATTCTCTTACATGTTTTATATCAGTGTCCATAAATATATAAAGAAAATGAGACTTTTCACCAATAATAGAGCTATTCAAATGCTAATAGTTGCCGCTTCTACTGATAAACTCTCAGGGACTATCATGAGAAACTCTGTAGTTGGTGTTATGCTATTTGGAATTTTAATAGGTAATTATGATTTAAGCGGAACAATCGTTGTTTTTGCTGTTTTACCAACTGTCATAATAACAATAATAGGAGTTAGAATTACTGCTAGAGATGGCCAAAAAAAGCTTTAGCACTATCAACCTGGGCATGCTTAATAAATTATTTTTATTTTCTTAAACATTGTTGATTTAACCACTATTTCTCTTAGTGGTATAAACGCAGCTAAAGTAATGTTTTGCTATTTTATATATTAGGGGGCTGGCTTTGCTTCAGCACCAGGAATGATAGGAACTGTATTCTCTTTTGTTGACAAGCTTATATCTTCTTTATCTATTACTATAATTGGTTTTACTTTAGCAGCTGTAGGTTATAAAGAACAATTTCCTCAGCTTCATGAAGATCCAACACCAGTGATATTTTGGACAACTATGTTTTTATTTATAGGGATACCTATATTAGGCTGGATAGCTTCACTTGTAGCAATGAGGTTTTACCCACTAGATAAAGAGTAAATGATTGAGATTCAAGCTACACTTGAAGAGAAAAGAGATGAAATTCAACAGGTAACTACTTACCAAGGTTAAGTTATATCTTCCACTTAAACTAGTAAAGCGGCGAGAAAATAATAAACGGTAGAAAAAAAGTTCTCTACCGTTTGTTTTTATAAAAGGATTACTTCTCTTATTCAAAAGTTAAATAATCACTTACTTTTAAAACTTTATTTTTTACAAAATCAATACAGCCAACTTTAACTTTTATTACACAGATTAAATCATCATTTCTTTTTATTTCTTGTTTTAAATAAACACTAAATGTTTTAAGCTGTTCTATAGAAGTCTCTACAAATAAAACATTGCCTAACTTTGCAGGGGTATGGTAAACAATGTTTAGTTCTTTTAAAACGAACCCTACATTGTCTTCTAATAATTTTGATTGATCTACTTTTTCTCTAATCATTTCTGTTCTAGCATGTTCTGCAAAATCTAAATATTTTGCATGATATACTATTCCTTGGCAATCTGTGTCTGAAAAATACACTCGCTGTGAATATTGATGTTTAATCAAAAAATAACCTCCGCTTTGTCAAATTTAAGGGTCGAAAAATAATCATCCATTGTTTGTTCT
>CAZHNE010000256.1:0-2332 GCA_964533775.1 uncultured Spirochaetaceae bacterium
GCCCAAAAGTCAATTAATACAGGTACGTCAGATTTTAATACATCTTCTTCAAAAGTTTCGCTTGTAGTTGTTCTTATCATTTTTCTCTCCTAATTTCCTAATTTGTTTTCTTTCAAATATTATTTATTGGTTATGAATATAATATAACAATATCATTTATTTTTGTAGGTGATAAAGTCACCATAAACAAAAAATATAACAAGAAATTAAATTTAACCTTTTACAATTTATGCTTTTATTATACATTAAATTCATGAAATATAAACATTTATTATTTGACGCAGACGATACTTTGTTCGATTTCTCTCTTGGAGAGAAAGAAACCTTTAAAAAATTAGGGCAAAAGTATGGGTTTGAAGTCAGTTCTTCCTTGATGGAAGATTACCACAAAATAAATAAAGCTTGCTGGAACGATTATGAAAAGGGTAATTTATCTCAAGATAAGCTTAGGATATTACGATTTGAAAACTTTATAAAATACTTTAACTTTAATTATGATCCAGTAGAGATGGAAAAAGATTTTACAGAAATATTATCCAATCAAGCTCATGTAATTAAAGACACTCATTACGTTTTATCCTCATTGAAAAATAAAGGTTTTAATATCGAGATGATAACTAATGGTTTAATTGAGTCTCAATATGGAAGGCTTAAGGCAACTAATACTGAAAAATACTTTTCCAACATTTTTATAAGTGGTGAAATGGGTTGTCAAAAACCAGATGAAGAATACTTTTCAATTGTGTTAAATACTATTAAGGCAAATAAAGAAGAGTGTTTAGTTATTGGAGACAGATTAGAAAGTGATATTCTAGGTGCAATGAAGTCTAATATTGATTGTGTCTGGTTAAACTTAAAAAGCTCTCAATTACCATCAGAGTATAAACCAACATATATAATAACTGAATTAGCAGCCCTTATGGATATATTAAATTAGTTTGAAAATTCTAATAATAAAGAATTGTTTAGCTCTCTCATTATAAAACAGTGATTTAAGAGAAAAGTTTTTTCACTTTTACTAAATAGATGCCAATTAAAAATTTGCAAATTATATTTTCTAGCTGTATAATCACCATTAAAGGCTATTTAGAAGGTTCCCTGCTTATTGGTGAAAATATTAAAAAAAGATAGATAATAAAAATGAATGAATCAAACAAAGAGTTAAATAATCCCTCAACTATCGACAGTGCAAAAAAAATAAAATTATTACTACAAAGCTTAAAAGCTACTTATTGGATTTATGATGTTGAGTCAGACTCTATTGTAATAGACAAAGCATTTAAGGAAACTTTTGATTTTGGTATTTTCAAAAGTACAAAGTTGAGAGATTTAATAGAAGAGTTTTCAATAATTCATCCTTCAGATGTTATGTTGTTTTATAGAGAAATTGAGAAAACAATTAAAGGTAAGTCCTTAGGCACTTTTTCTCTTCGGCTAAGATTTAATAAAGATGATAATTATAAATGGTGTCAACTAAACAATAGTGTAATTTACGGGGAAGGCGGAGCTTCCACACTGCTTATTGCTATTCAAGATATTTCTGAAGATATGAACTCAATGAAAAAATACACTAATGTTTCAGATAGATTTGAATGTGAAGCACCAGAAAACTTAGCAGCATATATAATTAATCTAACCCAAAACTCTTTAGAAAAGATTATATCTTCAAATGGTTACGATTACAGAAAAATAGTTACTGCTAAAAAAGTTTATGAATATGTTAACTCTTGTATTATCGGGAGTCTCAATAAAGCCAAACATTTAAAATATCATAATGTAAAAAGTCTTTTAGAAATGCATGATAAAGGCAAAACAAGCGTATCCTATTTTACTAATTATCTTTTTGATAACAAGATTTTATGGGTTAAACATATAGTTTCCCTTTTAAAAAACCCAATAAATGATGATGTTATGGCATTCCATATAATTAAAGATGCCTCTGAGGAAGTTCATATAAATCAAATTCTAGATTGTGTTGTAAAAAATCATTTTGACTTTCTTGCAAGAGTTTGCTTAGAGCGGGATTATTGTAATTTAATTGTTGGGCAAAATTATACTCCTGAAGAGAACAAACAAAGATATACTTGGTCAATAGAAGAGTATGTTAACTTTGTTTATAGCCATGGAGATTTAGAGGTTCCTACAGCTGATGAGTATTTATTTAATTTAAAAGAAAAATTAAAAGATACTGACAATCTTGAATATTATTTTGAGTTTAACAATAAGGGTAAAACTTTAAGAAAACAAATTAACTTATACAAACTAGATGGAGTTGAAAAATCAGTTATAGTTGCTTGCTCTGATATTACAGCTTTAAGTAACGCAGATAAAG
>CAZHNE010000257.1:0-2300 GCA_964533775.1 uncultured Spirochaetaceae bacterium
GAGTTTTATAATTGGAAAATATAAAGAACAATTTATTTTTAAAGACAGTTAAATATAAATGATACGATAAGAATGCATAAAAACGATGAGATAAGAATGCATAAAAAATAATAATTTAATATAATATTTTCATAAAAAAAATGAGGATATTTATGATTATTAAGCATGAAATTATTTCAAATGTAGAAATTAACAAATTAGAGGATTTAGTTAAATTGAAAGCACTTATCGAGGAATCAAATTTAAAGGTTAACGTTTCACAAATAGCTAGAGAATTAGATTGTGACCCAAGGACTGTTAAAAAATACATCAATGGATATAAAAAGCCTTCTAAAAGAAATAGAAAGTCACCTATTGATGAATACTATTTACTAATAAAGGATCTATTAAAAAGTGAAACAAGAGTTTTTTACTACAAAAGAGTTTTGTGGCAATACTTAGTAGATAATCATGGTTTAAAATGCCGACAATCAACATTTAGAGGTTATATATCTAGACATCCAGAATTTAATATATATTTTAAAACAAAGCGTAAAAAAGCTGTTTCTGCCAATAGTGTACTAAGATTTGAAACAGAAATAGGTGAGCAAGCTCAATTAGATTGGAAAGAAACAATGAAAATTATGCTTTCTAATGGTGAAGTTATTACAATTAACATATTTGTATTAATTCTATCTTATTCCAGATTCAGGACGTATAGAATCTCATTAGATAAAACACAAGATATACTATTCAATTTTATTGATGATGCCTTTAACACCTTTGGTGGTGTTCCTAATGAAATTTTATGTGACAATATGAAAACAGTAATGGATGAAGCTCGAACAGAGTATTTTAAGGGTAAGGTTAATAATAAATTTAGTCAGTTTGCACAAGATTATGGGTTTAAGGTTAGACCATGTATTGCAGGTAGACCCAATACAAAAGCTAAGGTAGAGGCCCCTATGAAGCTATTAGACGAACTTTATGCTTATAGTGGTCACATTACTTATGAAGAGCTTGTAATAAAGGTAAAAGAGTTAAATGAAAGAATAAATGCTAAGTGCCACACCACAACAGGTAAAATACCCATTTTGCATTTAAAAAAAGAACAAGACTTCTTATTACCCTTACCACAGAAGCAAATAAGAAGCCTTTATCGAATTAAAACCACCACTGTTAAAGTTAACCCACAAAGTTTAATTAGTTTTAAATCAAACTTCTACTCAGTTCCACCTGAATACATTGGGGATTCTTTAAAAATACAAGTGTATGATAATAAAATTCATGTTTATGATAACACAAATTTAATTACTTTGCATGATATATCAAATCAAAAACTAAATTATTCATTATCTAATTACACAGCTTTATCTCAGTTAACCTTTAACAATAACTACGTAGATATAGACAAACTAGCAAAAGAAAATTTAAAAAAAATAGGAGAAATGTATAATGACTAATAGTAGTAGTTACAACCAGCTGGTACAAAATTTAGAGTATTTAAAATTAAAACAAATGCAAATACATCTAGATGACGTAATTGATTTTTCTATCAAGAATAATCTTTCATTAACTGATGCTTTAATAAAATTAACATCACATGAAATAGATTTCAAAGAGAAAAATATGATTAGATCTATGGTTAAAGTTGCAGCCTTTCCTCATCTAAAGGAGCTAAAAGATTTTGACTTTGAATTTCAACCATCAATCAACAAATCTGAAATAATGGAATTGGCAACCTTAAGATTTATTGAAAAAGCAGAAAACTTAGTTTTTCTAGGATCAAGTGGTGTGGGAAAATCTCATTTATCTACGTCAATTGGTATATGTGCAGCAAAAAAAAGATATTCAACATACTTTATAAAATGTCATGATTTAATCTTACAACTAAAAAAAGCTCAACTAGAGAATAGATTAGATTCTAGATTAAGGCACTTTACTAAATACAAATGTTTAATAATTGATGAAATCGGTTATTTGCCAATAGATTCAGTAGATGCAAAGTTATTCTTTCAACTAATTGATAGAAGATATGAAAAAAAGAGTACCATTATTACAACAAATATTCCCTTTTCTCAGTGGGATGAAATATTTGGAGACCCTATTATTGCCGATGCAATTTTAGGCAGAATTTTGCATCATGCTAAAGTCATATCAATAACAGGACACTCTTATAGATTGAAGGATCATATCAAGGTAGAGAAAGAGTAAAAGTATACATTTTTATCTCATCAAAAATATACATTATTATCTTGACGTTTATAGTTAAATAACAGTAAGTTTAGATAGATTATAAAAAGGTAGCGGAAAGGGATATA
>CAZHNE010000258.1:0-2294 GCA_964533775.1 uncultured Spirochaetaceae bacterium
AGTAGAAATAACAATTAATGATTTTCCTTTTTATGTGAGTGTTAGTTTGCTATAATGACTTATATATAAACTAGTTATTACGGGCTTTATTAAAAATATCTAGTAATTTATGGGGACTTTATGATTATATATGAAAACACAAAAGTTGGTTTTATTGATGAAGTAGAAAGCGGAATTTATGTAAATAAAATTAAACAAAATCTTAAAAATAAAATGAATAAGAAAGTTGGTATGTCGGAGACAGCTTCGTGGCTTAATTCATTACGAGCTATGAAAGATGTAGTTTCTGACGAGGATATTCCTGATGATGCTGGAATAGCAATTGAATATAACATTCCTAACACATCCAAAAGAGTAGACTTTATAATAAGTGGTTATGATGAAAACAAAAACCAAGAATTAGTATTTATAGAGTTAAAACAATGGTCTGAAATAAATAAAATAGAAAGCATGGATCAAGTTGTTGAGACTTATCTTGGAAGGTCTCTTACTATAGTTCCTCATCCTAGTTATCAAGTTTGGTCCTATGTAGAATTGTTAAAAAATAGTAATAGTTATATTCAATCCTCTAATACCAATTTGAAGCCATGCGCATATTTGCATAATTATTTTCCCCAAGATAATGATCCATTAATTGATGATTATTATAAAGAAATCATTAATGAGGCTCCTGTATTTAGAATGACAGAAGTTAAACAACTCAAAGATTTTATTAAAAAGCATATTAAATACGGAGATAAGTTGCTTGCTTTAAAAAAAATTGAGAAAGGAGAGTTAAAACCCTCTAAATCTTTACAAGATTGTTTAGTTAGCATGCTAAAAAACAACCCTGAGTTTATTATGATAGATGAACAAAAAGTTGTTTATGAAAAAGTATTAAATGCTTGTAGAATGTCTCAGGAAGATAATAAAAAAAGAGTAATTATAGTTAAGGGTGGTCCTGGAACAGGAAAAACTGTTGTAGCCATTAACTTATTAGTTAGAGCAATTAATGAAGATATTTATGCAACCTATGTTACGAAAAATCAAGCCCCAAGAGGTGTTTTTAGTGCAAGATTAATTGGAGCTAATTATAAAAAAAGCTATGTTAATGGGCTGTTCATGGGATCTGGCTCTTTCACTGAATGTGAATCCAATAAATTTGGATTGCTTATTTGTGACGAAGCTCATCGATTAAATGAGAAATCTGGGTTATTTGCTCATTTAGGAGAAAATCAAATTAAAGAAATAATTCATAGTTCACTCACTTCCGTGTTTTTCATTGATGAGGACCAAAGAGTTACAGCCAAAGACATTGGCAGCATAGATGAGATTGTAAAATGGGTTAAAAAAGAAAAAGCTCTATTTGAAATTACAGAACTTGTAAGTCAGTTTAGGTGTGGAGGTTCTGATGGATATCTTTCATGGCTTGATAATACTTTAGAAATAAGAGAAACCGCAAATTTCTTTATAGATGATTTAAATTATGACTTTAAGGTTGTTGATAATGCTAAAGAGTTAGAAGTTTTAATTAGAGAGAAAAATGAAATTGATAATAAATCTCGAATCGTGGCGGGTTACTGTTGGAATTGGATTAGTAAGAAAAAAGAAAATCGAGAAAAAGTTGATATAGTTATTGACGACTTTGAAATGCAATGGAACCTAGATATAAATACGCCTTATGCTATTGATGAAGGCTCTATTAATCAAGTCGGATGTATTCACACGTGCCAAGGTTTAGAATTTTCTTACGTTGGAGTTATTATTGGACCTGACATACGGTATGAAGATGATAAAATAGTTACAGATTTTACAAAAAGAGCTAAAACTGATAAGTCTTTGCATGGCTTGATAACATCGGCTAGAAATAAAGATCAAGAGAGTTTAGATAAGATTGATTTAATAATTAAAAATACTTACAGAACATTAATGAGTAGAGGATTAAAAGGATGTTATATTTATTGTGAAGATAAAGCTTTAAGCGATTATTTCAAACAATCAATTAGTCAATATAGGGAAGATGATTATAACGGAGTACTAAAAGTTGCAGAAGAAACAGCTGAATATTAAAAAGTTATAGGTTCAAGTGTGAAAAACAGATTTAAGAATAATATCCTTTAAAAGTATGAAAGTCTGCTAAATGATTTAAAGTTAAAGAAACTTTTGTAAATAAAATAAGTGTGCAAGCTATTGATTTAATAACTTACACACTTGAAATTACACTGTCTAATGCAACGTAAAAATTAAAGCATTTCTTAGTTTTAATCTAAATATACAGCTAAGTTGTTATCAACATACCAATCGGTAACTTCTCT
>CAZHNE010000259.1:0-2289 GCA_964533775.1 uncultured Spirochaetaceae bacterium
TCAGCAGCTCTTTTATCTTTCTCTCTGTTTTGAAAGAGTAATTCTTTATTAGCAATAGCTAGCTCTGCTGCCCTTTTATCTTTCTCTTCATTTTGAAGGATTATTTTTTTATTAGCCCCTTCTAAATCTTGTATTAGCTTTTCTTTATTTACTTTTTTTTTCATGTTATTCTCCCCAAATCAATCAAAGCAATACTAGTATTTTTTACATAAGCATTGACTTATCTCTAACTGAATTGTCACCATTAGTGATTTATAATTTCTTTTAGTGGATTTAATTTTGGGGCTAGCAATGAATAGTTCAAAACCCTTTTTGTATGATTTTTACTTAATTTTTTAATTAAGATTTAATGATTGTTTGAAGTCTTGTTTTTTTCTGAATTGCATCAAAAAAAAGTTCTAACATCTTATTAGAAGTTATAGTCTTAAATCAAACTCACTTTAATTTATAACAAAATTGTATCACACCAAAGAATATTTGTATATGCAAGTGCCCTTAAAAGCAAATCAGGAGATTGTAGATTTTACAATATTATATATTTATGACAAGAGAGCCTGTAGTGCGAAAACATTATAAATGAAAAAATTATTACCTAGTAAAACTATATATAATACTTTCATTGGTTTATTACTAAGTAACTTAGCATACTAAGGGTTTAACATTTTATAGTCTCTAAAGTTTTTAACTTTTTCTTTATCTCAGTTGAACTTTAGAATAAGAAACTTTTAAGGATTTTCAGAAAGAGCTGAATAACAAAACCCACTTCAATGGAAATGGGTTTTATTATATTAATCTGTTTATTTTAGTGGACTAAAAAATCTCTCTAAGAGTATCAGCCACAGAAGCAACACCATCAAAACTCCATGCGTTATATTCTTTAACACTTTCTACTTGATTGTCTGCTACCTTTCGTAGAGCTAGATTTATTGCAGTCATTGTACTTGCTATTTTAAATGACTCTTCAGGATCTCTTCCTAACATGAAAAAAGCTTCTTCTTCTCCTATTTTAGTAGCAGTTAATACTACACCTTGTGTAGAGTATGGAAAAACCTTACCGCTAAGAGCTTTTATAAATGAAGAGAACAAGTAATAGTCCATGTTGTTGGTAAAATAATCCACCCATTCATCAACATCTGTAGCATCAATAACATTGGCCTCTCGTAGTAAACTATTTAAATCAGATAAAGATGCCTCAACTATTTGTTTAGCTTTAAGCTCATTATCTTTAGAGGTTACTAAATATTCCCACTGTCTCTCTTTATCCCCAGGAAAGAGAGCCTTTTCGCTTATATCACTTATAAGAGCTGTTGTTTCAAACACCTTTAATTCCCCAGGTAACTTAAGATCATATTCCCAAACAAACTTTTGTGTTTTAAGGTCAAACAGTAGGTAGCTATATTCCATGTTCTTCTGATATCCCCTTGAAGTTTTATATCCACGGAAGATAGGATTTGAGTCAGGGTAAGTAACTTTTGTAGTTTTATCAATTTCCTTGAACTCTCCTTTTGAATAGACTTCTAACACGTAGTCCGCACCAAAATTCACCCCATATTGAATCGCTATATCTAAAGGGCCTACCATGGAGTCTTCAGCATAGAAATCTCCCTCATCTATTATCTCGACAAACCGATCATTTTTAAACTTTTCTTGGAATTGCGCTATTACTTTATCATGGCAATCTTTAAGACGACCAGTACCTATAATCATAAGTTTAATAGTGGCTTCATCAATTGCATACGCTATTTTCTTCTCAAGGTCAGGATTTTGTAAATCATACTTTTTAGCTTTCTCAAAAGCAGATACAGCTTTGATCATACTATCACGAGAACCTTCTCTGACTAAACTTTCTCCATCTCTAAACCATAGCTCTCCTGCTAGCAGTTTAGCATCAGATACTTTCTCTGAAACATCTTTTATATCAAGGTTAAATCTTCCAGCATTAATCTTTGCTTTTTCAAAAAGAGCAGAGAGATTTGCATAAGCAAATAAAACCGTTTCTGCATCTTTAGGAGTATTTGGGTTTGAAATACTTGTAGCTATAGAAGTATAGTGATTAACTCCTTCATTGAAAGCCATTGGATAAAGACCAGCAGCTTCTACTAACTCTGGATTTACTGCCAGAGCTTTATTTAATTCCTCAATTGCAACTAAATATTCTTTGTCGTTATAAGCTGAGAGTCCCGCCCGATAGTTTCCTCCCCCTTGTACAAACATAGTTCCACATGAAGTAAGTATCATTGCAAAAAGAGCAACAATCAAAATGGAAGTTTTTTTCATAAATTTCTCCTA
>CAZHNE010000260.1:0-2280 GCA_964533775.1 uncultured Spirochaetaceae bacterium
ACAGGATCCTCAATAAATGGTAGATTACTAGCTCAAACACAAGTCGCACTTGATCAATCTACAGTAACAAAACCTGCTTTATAATAAGCTTTCATTTTATAATTGAAAGATATAATCTTACAAAATTAAATGGCGTTGGATAAAACTATATTCAACGTCATTTATTTTCTAAACTTTTTAGAACCCTAACCAAGGTGAAATAAAGTTAAACAATAAACCAACAAAGAATATTCCAATTGTTGTAATGCCTACAAAAAGAGCAATCAATTTTGGTTTTATTACTTTCCGTAAAATAACTATTTCAGGAAGAGAAAGTGCTGTAGTTGCCATCATAAAAGAGAGCGCTGTACCAATTGCTACTCCTTTAGAAATAAGAGCTTCTGCTATAGGGATTGTTGCTAAGGCATTAGAATATAGTGGTACCCCAGCCAATACGGCAACTAAAAGAGCTAGTGGGTTATCTTTGCTAGCATATTTTGATAAAAAATCTTCTGGTACCCAGCCATGAATTAAAGCTCCTATACCAATACCGATTATCAAATAAGGAAATACTCTCTTTATAATATCCTTTACATTAGAATAAGCAAAAGATAATCTATCATTTATTGTTTGTTTTTCAACTTCTATACTACCTGCTTTAGTCTCATAAACATAATTCTCAACATGTTTTTCAGCTTTAAACAAACCAATCACATAACCACCAACAACACCCACTACTACACCTGTTACTACATATAATAGAGCCACCTTCCAACCAAATGCCGCTAATAAAATAACAAAAGCTGCTTCATTTACAATTGGAGAAGTAATTAAAAAAGAGAATGTTACTCCTAAAGGAATACCAGCTTCTACAAACCCTATAAATAAAGGAACAGAAGAACATGAACAAAATGGTGTAACTATTCCTAAAATAGCCGCCATTATATTAGCCGTTATTCCGTGAAACTTCTCTATTATTTTCTTTGTTTTTTCAGGAGGAAAGAAGCTTCTTATATAAGAAATAGCAAAAATCATTAAACTTAATAATATTAATATTTTAATAACATCATATATAAAAAAATGAACACTAGATCCTATAGTACTTTCAACATCTAAACTAAAAACATTTGTTACAAACAAACTCACTAAATTATCTAACCAATTAAACATAAAACAACCCTCATATCAAGTTTTCTTGATATATTAATTTAAAAAAATTTCTTAACACCTACATAGAGTATTACTATTACTAGAATTCTCAAAAAGATTATCTATAACTTTTTTGGCAGCTTCTGCACCTTCATCACTTAAGCTATAGTGACTCCACTTTCCCTCAACTCTACAATTAACTAAAGAAGAATCTACTAGAATTTTCATATGGTAGGATAAGCCAGACTGCCCCATATCCAACTTTTCTAACAAGTTACAGGCACAAAGTTCTCCATTTTTTAGTAGTTTAATAATTTTCACTCGCCTTATATCACATAGAGCTTTAAAGATGCTTACAACTTTTTCTTCTTTCATAAATTCCTCATATCAAGTTTTCTTGATATGTATACAATAAGGACTACTTGCTAACTTGTCAATTAGTTTTATAAAAAAGAGGCTTCTTTTGTATACTGTTTTATTTTTTCTATTTCGCTATCACTAAACTTGAGTTTTTCTTTTAATAAATTAAACTCATTAATTATATTAGTGTTTGAAACTGTTAAGTTATCTGATGAAAGTGCTATTCTAACACCTTTATCAAACAACTCTCTCACTGGGTGTTCTTCTATTGAACTAACAGCTTTTGTTTGGAGATTGCTGCTTAAACAAACCTCTAAAGTAATATTATTATCAATAATTCGTTCAATAATATCGCTGTGCTTTATTGATAAAATTCCGTGACCAATTCTATCTGTCTTCACATCTAAAGCTACTTCTAGATCTTCTTTAGTTCCTGCTTCCCCTGCATGTATTGTAAGAGGTAAACCTAAAGATTTTGCTTCTTTTAATATTTTTCTATAGTTTCTCGTTGGATAAAGAGCTTCCCCACCAGCGATATCCAAAGCACAGACATAATTTCCTAAATATTTTTTTGCTAATCTGAGAGATTCCCAGTTTAACTCTTCGTTTCTCTTACCCCGCATCATACATATTATTAAACCAGTTTTAAAATTCTTAACATCTTTTTCAGCTTGCTTGATTCCACTTATTGCAGCTTTCAAAATATCTTCTTGAGTATAACCATTTAGAAGGGATAGTTGAGGGGCAAATCTAACTTCTGAATATTCCATACCTAAGTTTGCTAAATCAACA
>CAZHNE010000261.1:0-2265 GCA_964533775.1 uncultured Spirochaetaceae bacterium
ATCTTTTTTATCTAAGTACATTACATCATAATCTTTCTTTATACCAAGAAACACAATTTGGTTTAGATCTTGAGATAAAGCTGTAAGAATAGGATCAGCTTCTGTTTTAAGTTCTAAACTACTTAATCTAGAACTAATTAGTGATAGAAAGCCCAAACCTACAACATAAACCTTAGAATTTTCTAATCTCGAAACGTAATTTCTTTGCTGAAGCACATTTAAAAGTCTATGAGTTGTACTAGGAGACAAAGAAAGTTTATTGCTTAGCTCTGTGAGAGTCATTCCGTCTTTTGATACTGAGAGTACTTCAAGAATATCAAATACCCTATCAACTGACTGCACTTTTTGTGGCTTTCCCAATTTTTTTCCCCTTCCTTATAATATATCTTTAGCTAAACCTAAATTATCATATCTCACCTACCAATTACACACATTACAGATGTCAATTTAACAGATAAAATTAGGAGTTTAACAATTATGAGTTGTTGAACAATTAGCAATTATATATCAACAACAACTCATAATTATTTTTCAAAATATTAAAACAGTAAGCCCGGTAACCAAGTAGAAACGGCAGGCACAAATGTTATTAATAATAAAACAAATATGTTACACGCTATAAATGGCACGGCATGCTTTGCAATCTTCATTATCGGCATCTTACTAATCTTATTAGCTGCATTTAAGCACATACCAACAGGAGGAGTAACAAGACCAATAGCTAAACCAACTATTAATAAAGCACCTAATTGTAGTGACCCCATTCCTAATGATCCCATTACAGGTATTAAAACCGGTCCAAGGATATAAATTGCAGGAGCTACGTCAACAAAGGCACCAACTAACAAAATAATAATATCAACAAGTATAAATATAACCCAAACAGGCACATTTAAATTCAATAAGAAAGCAGCAATATCTTGTGGAACATGTTCAACAGATAAAATCCAAGTATATATTGTAGAAAAACCAACGATATATAGAACTGAGCTAGAGAATCTAACAGTAGTTTTCATAGCTTTCCAAACATCTTTGAAGTTTAATTCTTTATAAACAAATCTGCCTAAAATAAAGGAATATAATACTGCAATACCTGCAGATTCTGTTGCTGTTGCAATACCAAATGAAACTGATAAAACAATTATTAATGGCATAGCAATAGCTAATAACCCATCAGCCATTTCTTTAAAGAAAGTTAACCATTCAAATTCTTTTTCATACTTTGCTACGTATCCACTTTTCTTTGCAACATAGTGAACAACAATTACTTGAGTAATACCAATCAATAGTCCAGGTATAGCACCAGCTAAGAATAAAGCACCAATTGAGTCGTTAGATATCATTGCATACATAAGCATTGGTATACTTGGTGGTATAATCATTCCCATTGTAGAAGATGCTACAGTAACACCTGTAGAGAATCCTTTATCATATCCTTGATCTACCATCTGTGGAATTAGAATAGAGCCTAAAGCTGAAGTATCTGCAACAGAAGAACCTGAAATTCCTCCAAATACCATACTAGCAACTACGTTAACTTCCGCTAAACCACCCTTAAAAGGTCTTACTATGTAAAGACAAAAGTTAATAATTCTTTTAGTAATTCCACCCTTGTTCATCAACTCCCCTGCTAAGATAAACATAGGAAGTGCTGTTAGAACAAAGCTATAACAACCTGCCCATACTCTTTGAGGCAACACTCCAATTAAACTTGGTTTCATTACTAAAAAGTATATTAAACTTGAAGCTCCCATCGAAAAGCAAAGAGGAACACCAATTATTACTAACGCAATTAGACTGACCAATAAAACAGTAACACCCATACTATACCCCCTCCACGTGATCTTTTTTTGTCACTAGTGCATAAAGTCGAATAATCATTCGAACAATGCAATAGACACAAATTATTGCACATGAGATAGGTACCATTGAATAAAAGTATTTAATTGGAATCTTCAATCCTTTTGAAGGAACACTACCAACTTTTGCTATCCAATTTACGCTCAACTTAACCATATAAAACTGAACAAAGATTATAACTGCATCAACTATTATATCCATTACTTGACGTACTTTTGGTGAAAACTTTTGATATACGAAGTCAATTCCGATATGCTCATTTTCATGTACACAAAGCACAGCTCCATAAAAGCTAGAAGCAATAAACAACATTGTAATAGTTTCTTCAGCCCAGATAAAAGTTATTCCTAATACATACCGCAAAAACACTGAAACAATTACAAAAAGTGTCATTAATAATATTAG
>CAZHNE010000262.1:0-2264 GCA_964533775.1 uncultured Spirochaetaceae bacterium
TTTTACACTTAAATTTTAATATTTTTATTTATTCTAAAAAAATGTTTTATTAAAACTCCCCCCAAACTATAAGTCCATCATTAATGGTAGCAGTAAAAGCATTTGTTGAAGGAAGTTCTGTTTGAAACACTAATAAAGCCATTAATCCAAGAATAGGACGTAGCTCTTCTGGAAATTTAGCAACTCTTATATCTGCACTAAAGGGAGGTAAAATCTCAAATTCTTTAGAAAGTTTAATAGATGTTGATCCTGAAATATCAAGCCAACTACTTTTTAGAGATATATCCTTTAAATCTGCATTCCAATTCTCAAGTGCTAATTTTAAATCAAGGTTATCGACTCTCCAGTTTTGAGGATCTCTTACAAATGCAATAGGACCAAAGATCATTTCTACACCTAAAAGAGTTTCATCAATAAGCCCATCATCAATATCAAAGTAAAAATTATTAACTTTAAATTGTCCAAAAAGTTTAGGATCTACATCTGCATTATATTGCATAAACTCAATAACACTTTCTACTCCCTCTAGGTTTGTCATTAAAGATTTTACATTCATACTAAACACGGGAGAAATAAATTGAGCATCATCAATATCTAAACTCATTGAATCTAAAAGCACTTTATTAGAAATTACGTTTCCCATAACTAGTGCATCAAGGATATCAATAATGTTTTTACCTTGTACTTGTGTATTAAAGCCTTCTGTTTGGAATAAAATAGCATCGCCATCAAAAACGGCATCTATAGATGCGTCAGTTATGGCTATATTTAAATCACTAATGGTTTCATCATTTTCCCCTTCCTCTGTACTCATCTTTGAAGATAAAGATCCTATGGAAACACTCCCTTTATTATTAGTAGCTTTATCATTAATGTGAAATTCGCCATCTTTGAGATCAACTTTTATTAATTCTAAATTAACTTTATCTTTTATAGATTCTCCTTGTTCTTCCACCATGCCAAAAAAATTAGGAATATTCAGATTTTGCAGCTGTGGATAACTGGTTATTAAATTAGAGACAACAGCTTTTTGATTACTTTGTGGATTAGCGCTTGCAATTTGGAAATTAACTATCTTTTTATTGTTACTATTTGTTGCTGGAATCATATTTGCAGTGAGAAGTCCTAAGGCTAAATTACTTTCAAAGTCAAAGTCTCCGTTATTAACAGGGAAGATGACAGCTTTTATTAAATCTAAATTAATATTACCCATATTAGATTTTCCAGTTATCATCATATCTATAAAATCTAATACTGTTTGCCCTTGGAGCTGTGTATCATAGCTTCCTATTTTAAAAAGAATACTATCGCCATCTATAATTCCATCCATATCAGCATCAGTCATAGAAACTTGCAAGTCAACTACGCCCACACCGTTTACATCTTTAGCTGTATCTAAAGCTGCAGTAAGAGACTGTAGATTAACTCCCCCTTTGGAGGAATCTTGAGCGTTTAAGTTATCTAAGGAGACTTTCATGGAGTCTATACTAGATGGATCAATTTCCACTTTACCTGCTGCTAAGCTAGAAATTAGCTCACGAACTACAGGACCCTGTATTTCAGTAGCATAACTCTTGATTGTAACAATACTATTGCTTTCACCGTCTGTAGCCTCATCAAGTTTTACATTATCCATATAGATATTGAAATCACTTACAATTTCCTTATTTGCATTTTCAACTTGTTTTATTTTTGCAACTAAAGAGTCTACATTTAAAGATGTACCAGCAGACTTTAATCCCGTCTTACCTAAATTAACATTTAATTTATCAACTTTTGAAAATGCAGATTCGATTTTGCCCTCTGAGATACTATTAATAAACTCCATGTCAATCTGTCCATTTACTTGAGCTTCTACAGTACTTAAGTTGAGCAACACATCTACACCCTCAACATTCATGTCCATCTTTACCCCAGAGAGAGAAAGATCCACATCAGTAATAGCACCATTTTGGGATGATATTGCAAAAGCCATAATATCTTGAACAGGAACGGTTACTATCGCCTGATCTATTTTAATTTCACCTTTAAAATAATAATCTTGTAAGCTAAGACTCTTAGCAGTTACACGTCCGTTGATGCTATCGACTGTTAAAGAATCGTATTTAACATTTTCACCGAGGCCCTGAAGAGCTATCTGACTCTTAATGGTTTCATTAACTACAGATGACACTTTATTGTTTATTAGTGGCATGGCAGCAATTACAATTCCAACAATAATTACAACGATGATAATAGGTTTAAGTAACGACTTTTTCTTTTTA
>CAZHNE010000263.1:0-2259 GCA_964533775.1 uncultured Spirochaetaceae bacterium
AGTCTGCACTAAACTGGGTGTCAAATACTCTGTCAAATCCTAAAGATCTTAGTGCACTGACCATCTTGCCAGTTACCAAGCTTCCTTCTTCTAACCCCATAGCTTCTCCAAGTCCAACACGAATAGCTGGAGCTGTTTGTACTATCACCATTAAATTAGGATTATTAATAGCATCAAATACTTCCCTCTCCTGGCTTTTTTCAGTAATAGCACCAGTTGGGCACACAAGAGAACACTGACCACAGTTAGTACATACACTTGCAGAGAGGCCTTCATCAAAGAAGGTTGAAACTGTTGTTCTTAAACCTCTTTGCATCATATCAATTGCATGAACCCCCTGCATTGTTGCACAAACTTCAACACATCTATTACAAAGAATACAAGCATTTGGATCACGAATAATAGATACAGAGGTAGAATCGATTGGAGAAAGTGCTTTCTTTGTTCTAGAAAATCGTGATTCTTTTATTCCAAGCTGTTGAGCAAGAGTTTGTAATTCACAATTTAAGTTTCTTTCACAATTAGTACAAAGAAGCGGATGGTTTGCTAAGAGTAATTCTAAATTAAGTTTTCTAGCCCGCATAACTCTATCAGTGTGAGTGTAAATAACCATATCTTGTTGCACTGTGTTCATACAGGAGCGAACTAAACGAGAATTCCCTTCTACTTCTACTACACATATTCCACAAGAGCCGTGTGCTGAAACGTCTTTAAGATAGCACAAAGATGGAACGATAATTCCCGCCTTTTTACATGCCTCTATGATCTTTGTCTCCTCGGGCACTTGTATTAACTTATCATCAATAAAGAGCGTAACACTTTTTTTATCCATACAGCTCCTCCTCTTCACACTTTACATCACACCTGAGGCAGCGTTCAGCTTCCATTCTTGCTTGACGACCAGTGTAGCCTTTATTTACTTCTTCAAAAGAACCTATTCTAAATGCAATAGGGCGTTGTTCTGCTTGAATTGTTTCTCCTTCATAAAAAGTTGCTACTACATTTTTCTCATATTTAAAAGGAGTAAATAATTGTTCAAATCTGTTTTCTCCAGTCAAATGTTGATCTATTAGCCTGGCTACTTCTTTTGCTTGTCCCATTACTTCTGCGGCAGTTGAAGGACCGTTAATAACATCCCCTATAGCCCAAACATGTTCTTGGTTTGTTTTATAATGGTAAGGTTCTACTTCTAGATAACCCCACTTTGAAACACTAAAGTCTTCTTTTTTAAGAAACTCTGTATCAACTTGTTCTCCAATAGCTACAATTACAGTGTCACAATCAAGAGTTTCAGTATCTCCGCTAGCTGTTCTTTTTCTTCTACCACTTAAATCATATTCACCCTTTTCTAACTTTTCAACTTCTAAAGCTTCAAGATGATTTTTATCATTTCGAATTACACGTTTTGGAGAAACGTTAAATTTAAAATTAACCCCTTCTTTAAAAGCTTCATCAATTTCACTTTCATTAGCAGGCATATCTTCCCTATCTCTTCTGTAGGCAATAGTGACTTTTACTTTCAACCTCCAGAGAGATCTAGCAACGTCAATTGCAACGTTACCGCCTCCAATTATTACAACACGTTTTCCTAGCCTTGGCTTTTTCCCCTCTGATATACTACTTAGCACATCTGTTCCTTGTACTACACCACCACCCTCACTTCCAGTAAGAGATAAGTTTTTATGGTTGTAGGAGCCAAGGGCGAGAATAACTTCATCACTTGTCTTTTTAAGTGAGGAGAGTTGTATATGGGCTCCAAGCTTTGTATTAAAAACAAAGTCTATAGGTAGCATTTCAAACAACTCTAGTTCCTTATCGAGCACTTCACGAGGAAGACGATAGCTAGGGATGCCGGAACGAAGAACCCCGCCAGCTTTACTTTTTTCTTCGTATACAGTTACTTCATGGCCTAAACGAGAGAGGTAGAATGCTGCACTAAGTCCTGCAGGTCCTGCCCCAACAATTGAGATTTTCTTACCAGTTGAAGGTAAAATACGATCAATCATATCTTGATACACATCCCTTTCATTTCCCATCTTATATAAAGTATCTGCAAGATAACGGTGTAATTCTCCTTGGTGAACTGGGCTGTCAATATCTTCTCTTCTACAGCGCATTTGACAGTGGAAGTGACAAATTCTTCCAATTGTCCCAGGCAATGGATTGTCTTCCAAGGTTGATGTAAATGCTTCAATTAGACGATCTTCCTTAAGTAGAGCAATATATGCAGGTATTCTCATAGAAAGTGGACAAGAGTTA
>CAZHNE010000264.1:0-2250 GCA_964533775.1 uncultured Spirochaetaceae bacterium
AAAAGTTGTCTTACAATGGATATAATAGATTTCTTTTACAACTAGATTGGAGCTTTGAAATTGAGGAAATTAATTTTGGGATGAGAGTAAAGGGGGGATCTGTTTCAAAGAGAGCTAACTTTGAGTTAAGAGATAATCTTTTATTAATTCCTGATTATATTGTAAACACCTTTTTCTCAAAGTACAATATTGAACCAAATTCAGACTTCTTTTCTTTAGGATTTGCAAGTCAAATAGATTTTAACGATAACTTTAGTCTAGCACTAATGAGTGAATCTGATTTAAATTTATACGCAAGTGAAGATAGTGTTATCTCCTATTTAAAGGGAATTAGTATTGGTGGAACTTTTGAAAGCGATATTTATTCTGAATCAAATCAGTTAAATGCTTTTGTTTATAAGGTTTCTCTTGATTTAGTTAATATTGGAAATCCTTTAAATAGAGAAGTTAGAATTGGAAATGAAATTAAAATGGAGTTAGGGAATAATAATTCTGTTGCCTTTAGATTTGGTTATTATGAAAATAAACCAACTATTGCTAAAATCTTTTTAGTTGATAGCGAAAAAGCAATCTCAACATTCGCCTTCTCTTATAACAGTTTAAGTTTCGATTCGTCTCTAATCTTATCTATTCCTTTTAAAACTTATTATAAAAGCAGCAATGGTTTAAATATTGGTGTTAATGCAGTTATACGTTTTTAGCTTTTAAGTACTGCCTTTTACCGATAAGAACAATTGAATAAACTAGAACTGAGAATATTACTATTGTAGCTCCAGAGGCAATATCAAATGTGTATGAAATTATTAGTCCCATTAATGAATTAAACAATCCAACACCAATAGCTATTATCATTCTAATGTTTAATTTATCACTAAGAAGTGAAGCTGTTGCACTAGGAGCACTTAAAAGAGCTATTATCATAATAATTCCTGATACCCTTATTAATATAACAACTGAGAATGCAATTAGAATTAATAAAGTATATTCTAGGAATGTCGTATTTAAACCATTAATTTTAGCCATTTCTTCGTCAAAAAGGTAAATTTTCCAATCTTGATAAAAGATTAATAAAATAGCTAATACAAAAAAAGTTAATATTCCCATATTAAGTAAGTCTAAATTACTAACACTTAAAATATTACCAAAAAGATATGAATTCATATTAGGTGGATAGCCTTTCATAAAGGAAATAAACAATATTCCTAGAGCCATTCCAAGTGACCAAAATAAAGCAATTATTATTTCACCCTGTTTAAAGTTAGTTTTTCTAACCTTTCCAATACCTAATGCAGCTAAAAGAGAAAAGGACAAAGCACCAATAAGTGGATTAAAATTAAGCAAGTAGCCGAGTCCAACTCCACCGTAAGCAGTATGAGCTATACCACCAGCCATTAATATTAGTTTTTTTTCTATAATTATTGTTCCAATAATCCCACAAACAATGCTTGAAAGAATTGAAGCAAGAATTGCATTTTGAATAAAATGGTAAGAGAAGACTGAACTTAACATAGAAATTTCCTTTTAGTGATCATGTTCCGGGAGTACTCTATGAGGAACTCCATGTGCTAATAAATCAATAGGGCAGCCATACATCTTATCTATAACTTGCGGAGTTAAACTCTTTCCGCCATGATAAACTAAGCTTTCGCTTATACATGCAATGTTTTTAACCTTAGTTGATATAGCCATAGTATCGTGGCTTACCATTATTATAGTAAGTCCTTCTTTATTTAATGTATCTAACACATCGTAGATAATATTTCGTGAAGTTGAATCTACATTAGCTGTTGGTTCATCTAGTAACAGTAATCTTGGATTTACAGCTAATGCTCTTGCGATAAGTAATCTTTGAAATTCTCCACCAGAGAGTTTTTGAATTTGTCTATTGGCTAAGTTTTCAATGTTTACCATTTTTAAAGCTTCATTAGCTTCTTTAATATCTTGTTTAGAAAACCTGTAAAAGGGGTTGAGGGATTTTTTTAGCTTAGATCCCAAAACTACCTCTCTCACACTTATAGGGTAAGTTCTATCTATTGTAGAAGTTTGAGGAACGTAGCTAATAGTATGTTGAGCTTCACTAAAAGGCTTATTGAAAAATAAGATTTTAGAGCTTTTATGGTCTATCAAATTTAAAATTGCTTTTAATAGAGTAGTCTTTCCACCACCATTAGGACCGATGATTCCTAAGTAATCACCTTCCTCAACCTTCATAGTTATATCTTTAAGAGCATAGAAGTTATTGTAACGTAC
>CAZHNE010000265.1:0-2239 GCA_964533775.1 uncultured Spirochaetaceae bacterium
TGGGGGACATTCAAAAAACGCACAGGTCATTTTTATATAACCCCCACCCTAACGAATAAGGCAGGTGATAAAAGATATGAGTAAAAACAAAGAGGTATCAAAAGATACACTAATTAAAAGAGAAGTATCAAGACTAACCAATTTATTTAAAGATATAGAAAGAGTTAGAAGGCTTAGCACCAAAGGCCTTATAGAAGAAGCAGCATTTATGAAAGTAACTTTAATAGAACTAAAAACTGAAATAGATAAAGCAGGTCCAATTGATGAAATGCCTCAAGGAAATTACTCAATCTTAAGAGAACATCCAGCCTTGAAGTCTTATAATACAATGGTTCAAAGATATGCAGCAATATTAAAACAACTAACCGATCTATTACCTAAGGAAGTTAAGGTGGTGGAAGAAGATGCCTTTGACGAGTTCATTAATTCTAGAGCCGACTAAATATCCACGAATAGACCCTGAAATTATATTCGGAAAAACAAAGCCTATTATAAATAAAAAAGGGTTGAAAGAATATCCTAAAGATTATAATCCTATACTGGAATACTGGGAGCAAATTCAGAAAGGTGAAACATTAGTAGACAAGAAAGTTTATCAGCAGTATGAAGAAATAGTAAGTTGGATACAAAATGACGGATACAAAGAATGGTATTATTCTCCTGAAAGAGCAAATCACATATTAGAGTTTGCAGAGAACTTTTGTTGTCATTCAAAAGGTAAATTAGCAGGTAAAAAAGTAGTCTTAGAGCTTTGGGAAAAAGCATACTTAGCTGCTACCTATGGATTCATAGACATAGAAGGTAATAGAAAACATCAAAGAGTAGTTTTGATAGTAGGAAAGAAGAATGGAAAGTCTTTATTGGATTCAATTCAAGGATTATATGGTTTGGTTGGAGATAGTGAAGGTGGGCCAGAAATTTATGCAGTAGCCACAAAAAAAGACCAAAGTAAAATCGTATGGTTAGAAGCTAAGAGAATGGTGAATAAATCCCCTACTCTAAAAAAGAGAATAAGAACACTAGTCGGAGAAATCAATTCAGATTTTAATGATGGAGTATTTAAAGCATTAGCATCTGATGCCGATAGTTTGGATGGATTAAATATCCATGTAGTAATAATGGATGAGTGGCATCAATGGAAAAATGGCAGGCAATTATACGATATAATGGCTGATGGAATAACCGCAAGAGAACAACCTTTAATAATAATGACTTCCACTGCTGGAACGATAAGAGAAGATATATTTGATGAGATATACGAAGAAGCAGAAATACAATTTAATAATATGAAATTAGGAAACGAGGTTGATGATAGGACCTTGTTTTTTATTTATGAATTAGATAAAAAAGAAGAATGGCGAGATGCTAACAATTGGATAAAAGCTAATCCCGGATTAGGAACGATAAAAAAATTAAGAGCCTTGCAGGACAAAGCTAAAAGAGTAGCAAAAAATCTAAGATTAGAAAAAAACTTTGTATGCAAGGAATTTAACATAAGAGAAACATCAGTTGAAGCGTGGCTTACATTTGAAGAATTAAATAATACAGCAACTTATGATTTAAAAGAGTTGAAACCTAAATATGGAATTGGAGGAAGTGATTTAAGCTCTACAACGGACTTAACTTGCGGAACTGTTATATTTATGGTTTCAGGCGATGAAACTGTTTATGTCAAACAGATGTATTTCTTACCCGAAGATTTATTAGAACAAAGAGTTAAAGAAGATAAAATACCTTATGATATTTGGCAGCAACAAGGACTGTTAAGAACTACGCCTGGGAACAAGATACACTATAAATATGTAACAGAATGGTTTTTAGAAGTACAGAATGATGAAAATATAGATATATATATTCCGTGGCATGGCTATGATGGGTGGAGTGCTGAATATTACGTTCAAGAAATGAAAAGTTACTTTGGCGTAGAATCCATGGAAGCGGTAATTCAAGGTAAAAAGACTTTATCGGGCCCTATGAAATCATTAGGAGCTGATCTAGATAAAAAGAAAGTCAATTATAACAATAATCCAATATTGAAATGGTGCTTATCAAATACTATGGCAGATAGAGATAAGAACGATAATATACAGCCTATTAAAACAAGTAAAAGTAGAAGAAGAATAGATGGTATGGCAAGTTTGTTAAATGCTTATGTAGTATTAGAAAGACATAAAGAAGATTATATGAATTTAATTTAGGGGGTGAGATATTGGGGTTATTTGATAGGTTTATGAATAAA
>CAZHNE010000266.1:0-2228 GCA_964533775.1 uncultured Spirochaetaceae bacterium
ATTAAGAGATAAAAATATACCAACTATATATCTCTCTCGGCTAGTAAATGCAGGAATTCTAACTAGAGTTAGTAGAGGTATATATATAAGTGAGGACGCAGATTATGACAAATATTACTTTTTAAACGAACGATATAAAAGTGTTATTTTTTCTTATCTCTCTTCTCTCTATCTACATAACTTTACAGATATAGTACCACAAAATACATGTATAGCTTACAAGCTGATGTTTTTAGTGAAATATCAAAAGCGTTCAAAAGCTCTGTAGAGGCATCCCAGTCAATGGGGTTATTTATAAACAAGTTGGCAATTTTAGGAAGTCAATACTGCGTAAATTTTGTAAATTTCATTAATAATAGCTTATATGCAGAAAGCATACCAATTAGTTATACTTATTTTAAAGACTATAAAAAAGAAGAAGATTTAAGGATTTTGAAAGAAAAAGAATTTCTTGAAATATTAAAAATGGTTGATTATTCAATTATTGATATAGAAATTGATGAAGAACATCCTTTTATTAACACTATTATAAAAAGAAAAAAAACTAATGGAGAAATATTCACTAGAGAACTGCGTGATGATTCAAGCGGAGTCATGGAATTTTTTGCTTGGGCAGTCCAAATCTATAGGGTTGTTTATGAAAATAAAGTTGTATTTGCAGATGAAATGGATAGAGTGTTAAATTCTGTTCTTTCTGACCATGTAATTTCTTTTATTAATGGGAAAAATCATACTGGTCAATTCATAATAACAACACACAACGCTATGCATCTTGATTTAAAAAAGTATATGAAAGAACAAATTTACTTTGTAACTAAAAATCTCCAAACTCTTAACTCTGAATTATATGGTTTGGTTGATTTTCCTGAAGTTAGATATGAAAATACCAAGATACATGATTTATATATGAAAGGTCTTCTTGGGGGCACATCAGATGAGTAAAAGTAATAGAGTTAGACGAAAACGATATTTACGTCCGACGTTCTTAATTCTTTGTGAGGGAGATACTGAGTATAACTATTTTGAAGGAATGAAAAAAATCCTCTAACATATTTATTGCTGTTTTAATTTTGACAAATTATTGATTTATTAAGCAATTGGATAAAAAGATTATTTTTTTCTTTACCTCAGTGCTTTTCTAATCAACAATAAATAATTATTAAGTGAATAGGGTTTTATTTTTTTCATATAATAATAGGCTTAAATGTACTATAGTAAAGAGGGAAGAAACACAAAAGGTGATCACTAAATTTAAGAAGGAGTGTGTAAATGCAAGCTATTGGAGAAACAGTATTTGATGTACTATATTTAGCAAGTGTAATTACTATTGGGCTTATAATGACAATAAAAGCTGGTGATAATAAAGAGTTTAAGTTATTTGGTATTATGGCAGTAGTGCTAGGAGTAGGAGACGCATTTCACTTAGTTCCTAGATCATATGCTCTGCTTACTACAGGATTAGAAAACAATACAGCTGCTCTTGGAATTGGAATGTTTATAACTTCAATAACCATGACAGTTTTTTATGTAATTCTTTATTATATCTGGAGACAACGCTATAACATCAAAGAGAAGAAAGGGCTTACATATACTATTTATGGTTTAGCAATTGCTAGAGTAGCTCTTTGTTTATTCCCACAAAATGAATGGACTAACTTTAATTCACCACTCTCTTGGGGAATATATAGAAATATCCCATTTCTTATTATGGGAATTATAATTATCTATATCTTCCATGTAGAAGTTAAAAAACATAAGGATGAAAACTTTAAATACATGGCTTTAGCCATTACATTATCTTTTGCTTTATATGCACCAGTTGTTTTATGGGCTAGTACATATCCATTGGTTGGAGCATTAATGATACCTAAGACTCTTGCTTATGTTTGGATAGTACTTATGGGATTTAAAGAGTTTAGATTAGAAACAAAGAAAATATAAAAATAACTAAAATAAAGAGGTAATATAGAGATGAATAGATACATTAAAACTTCAATCTACTACGCTATATTTGGTCTTGCTGCAGGAGTATTCTACAGAGAATTTACAAAGTTTAATGGAGTAGACGGTGGAACATCTTTAGCTTTTATACATGGACACACATTATTATTAGGTTCAATATTTTTTCTAGTACTTTCATTATTTGAAGATAAGTTTCATATGAGTACTTTGAAAAACTTTAAGATATTTAATATCTTCTATAATGCTGGACTAATAACAACTATAGC
>CAZHNE010000267.1:0-2224 GCA_964533775.1 uncultured Spirochaetaceae bacterium
TAGGTTTTAAGTTTTCTCTAACATACTTGTTGATTTTTAAAACATTTTTATTATCCTTCTTTAATGATTCTTCTAATGCTACCGTCATTGCAACAATAGCGCCTAGATTTTCAGTTCCAGGTCTTACTCCTTTCTCTTGGCCACCACCTCTAGAAAGAGATTGAATATTGCTTGTTTTACAGTATAAAAAACCTATTCCCCTAGGGCCATGGAATTTATGTGCTGCAAATGAAGCACTATCTACATCAAGAGTAGTTAAATCAAAATCTACTTTTGTCAAAGCTTGAACAGCATCAGTATGAAAATAAATTCTTCTTCCAATTTCTTTTTCTTTTTCTCGAACAACTTGTACAAGAGAATTTATATCATTAATTGCACCAGTAACATTATTTACTGTTTGAGTAAAAACCATTCGTGTTTTGTTTGTTAAATTTTCTTTTAAAATTTCACTTGTGAGATACCCTCCAGGAGCATTTAATGTAATAACTTCAAAGCCTTTTTCAATTAATATTTTTTCAAAGTTTAAAATACTAGAATGTTCAGTTTTCGAAATAATAACCTCCCCAGGGTTTTGACTCCAAAGAAGAGAGGAGAGCATGATACTGTTAGCTTCTGTTCCACCTGAAGTAAAATAAATAAAATTTGGATTAACTTTTAATAGGGAAGCTATTTTTTCTCTACTTTCTTCGAGTTTGTCCTTAGCTTTTAAGCCAAGAGAGTAATTTGCAGAAGGGTTACCAAAATAGTTAAGTACTGTATGATTATAAGCTTCTAAAGCTTTCTCTGATATTAATGTTGTAGCGGCGTTATCGAAATATTTTTGCATATTTATAATTTATTACCAAACGGTATAAAGTTTCAAGTGTTAATTATGTAAAAATAGATAGTCATTAACTATAATTTTATGATAGTATTCTATGTACTATGAATGAATGTATTAATGTTAAATTAGCTTGTGGAAAACAAACAAAAGTAAGTTATATTAAAGATCTAAATGAGTTATCTTCAGTTCTTGGCAATTATGGAAATAGGGCATTGTGGGTAGCTGATTCTAATACAGCAAATCTTTTTAAAAGATTACCTCCTACTAATGTTATATTTGCAGCAGGTGAAAAGTCTAAATCTTTATCAACTGTTGAAAAAATATTAAGAGTCTGTGTTGAAGAGGGCTTATCTAGGGATGATTATATAATTGGCTTTGGTGGTGGTGTTGTTTGTGATTTGGCTGCATTTGCAGCTTCAATCTACATGAGAGGATGTAATGTGATCTTAGTTCCTACATCCCTTTTGTGCATGGTCGATGCAACTATAGGTGGTAAAACTGGTTGTGATTTTGTTGGAGCTAAAAATCTAGTTGGTTCTTTCTATCCAGCAAAAGAAGTTTTAATTTGTCCTCCATTATTAAAGAGTTTAAGTGAAAGAGAGTATCTTAATGGCTTAGCAGAGGTTTTAAAACATGCACTTCTTTCTAAAAACGATTTATTATATAAATTTTTAATTTCAAGAAAAAGTCAAATTTTACTAAGAGATGAATGCACTCTATACTCTCTACTGCAAATGAGTCTTGAGGTTAAAAAAGATTTTATAGAAAAAGACCCTGAAGAAAAGTTTGGAATAAGACAAGCTTTAAATTTAGGTCATACTTTTGCGCATGCTCTTGAATCAAGTCTAAGGTTTTCACGCTTTTCTCATGGAGAAGCAGTAGCTTGGGGATGTGTTAGAGCTTTAGAAGCTAGTATAAACTTAGATATAGTTGATAAAAGTTATGCACAAAATGCAATAAAACTATTTGAACTTTATAATTACGACATAAATTACAAGATAGGAAGAGGGGATTGGTTAGATTTTTATACCCTGCTTCAAAAAGATAAAAAGAAACGCGATGGCGTAGTTCAGTTTGTCTTATTAACAGGACAAGGTGAGTATGTGTTAAGAGAACTTTCTAAACAAATGATTATGAATTTAGTTATTAAAAACCCTTTATGTCAATAAAGAGAAAGAAAAAAGAAGATAAAAAAATCTGACTCTTTAGGTCAGATTTTTTTATTGAATGTTTATTCATCTAATAATCTAAATAAATTGTAGTAATGCTTTTGCACTGTTTTATAGTGTGTTCTTTCACCCATATGCTTTAAATCTTCAAGTAATTGAGATAGAGCATAAAGCGAGTCGTTTAAAGCTTTACTATAATCCTTTATTGGTTCAAAGAAATAAGTGTTATTTC
>CAZHNE010000268.1:0-2197 GCA_964533775.1 uncultured Spirochaetaceae bacterium
AAAAACAATATCAGCTTAAAAGTAATTTCATCTACATTAGGTCATACTTGTTTAGATTCAATTAAACCATATTTATCTCTAGATGATCAAAGAATGAGAGAATGTCCAATAACACTTGATGGAATAGAAATAAAGGAAGGTTTATATGAGTACTAATTACAAATGGAAAAGCAAGATGGGACCTCACCTTGAAGCTTTTATTGCTTTAAAACAAGCAAATGGATTTGTTTATGAGGCTGAAAAGTGTATACTTTCTAAATTTGATACATTCTGTTATGAAAATAGTGATTTAGATGATTATAAAATTACACGAAAGCAACTTACAAGTTGGAATATTCAATTTCCAAATGAAAATGTAAATACAATGAGTGGTAGGATTTCTTTTATTAGAGTCTTTTCAAAATACCTAAATTCTATTGGAATTGAATCTTATGTTCCAGGTCTTACAGCATCAACATATAAACCACTTGTATATATTCCTACAGTTGATGAATTAAAAATCTTTTTTAAAACAGTTGATAATCATGAATATCGATACCCAATAGAAGTTATGTACAGAATAAATTTAAACTATCCTATTCTTTTTAGAATCCTATATTGCTGTGGTCTTCGTTTAGGAGAGTGCTGTTCTATAAAAAGAGAATTAATTGACTTTGATAATGCTTCCTTAACTATATTAAAATCAAAAGGATTAAAAGATCGTATTGTTTATTTACCTATCGATCTCTGTAAAAAGGTTAGAGAATTTGATTCAAAAATAGATTCAATAATTCCTAATAGAATTTTTATGTTTTGTGGGAAAGATCCTTCAAAAAGCCTAACAAGAGGTGTAATCTCAAATGCATTTAGAAGATTATGGAAAGAATCATTTCCCAATGCTACAGGAAATTTGCCATCCCCACATTCACTGCGTCATAGCTATGTTTGCACTAAAGTCTCTCAATGGATGTCTGAAAATAAAGATATAAATGTGATGATGCCCTATCTTAGTAAATATTTAGGACATGCAAATATAAATGAAACATATTACTACTATGAAAATAGTAAATCAGTTTTTCATTTACTTGAAAAATATGATAAGCACTCAATGAATATTATTCCAGAGGTAATTGAATATGAAGATTAAAACAAAAGAATTATTTTTCGCATACACTTCAGAGTTTTTAAATGATTACATGCCAAATCAGATAGGACGTAGTAGTAATACTATTAAAACATATTGCGATTCTTTGACGGTATTACGATATTTTGTTAATGATGAATTAAATAAATCTATTTCAGTTTTTGAATTTCAAGATTGTAATTATGATTGTTTAGTTAAATTTAAAAAATATTTATTCCAAAAGGGAAATTCTGCTTCCACAATTAATAATAGAATAGCTGCTATTAAATCATATGTGCAATTTGTTAGTGATAAAGATATAAAATTTCAATCTTATGCACTAGAAATATCTCATGTAAAGCCATGCAAAGGTCCAAAAAAAGTAAAAGAAAAACTAACTGATGCAAGTGTATCTGAAATTCTTAAACAGCCCAAAAATAACAAAAAAGGTTTAAGGAATAGAACTATTATGGTTTTACTTGTATCTACTGCCGTTAGGCTCAATGAATTATTAAGTTTAACTTTAAACGATATTATTTATCGTGATAACAAAGCTTTCATTAAAGTTCTTGGTAAAGGCAATAAAGAGAGACTAATTATACTGCCTAATAAATGTTTTGATCATTTAAAACAGTACCTTTCTATATTTCATCGAGATAAACCTACTAAAAAAGATCTCTTATTTTATACAGTAATTCATCACAAGCGTAATAAAATAGCTGAAAATACAGTTGAAAGATTCATTCAACAATATGCTGATAGTGCTAGAGCTCAATGTGTAGAAATGCCAAAAAGAGTTTTTCCACATCTTTTTAGAGCATACACAGCAACCGCATGGTATCAAGAAAGTGTTCCTTTAGAAGTTGTTTCTCGTTTACTTGGTCACGCTAATTTAAATACGACATTATTATATTCAGATATATCAGATAAAGTATTAGAAGATGCTGTAAATTCAATACAACCAGATATACCATTAAGTAAAATGAAACTATGGGAAGGGAAGGAAAAAGAATTGGCTAAGAAATTTGGAATTCGTTAATTTATTATCCTCAACATTTTTATTAGATTAACTATTGAAGGCATTTAAATAAGTAG
>CAZHNE010000269.1:0-2173 GCA_964533775.1 uncultured Spirochaetaceae bacterium
ATCCCCTTATGACTTAACAAAGGGTCGTATAATATACAGAGAAAGATAACAAAAGTAAGGCACTATTTAAATAGTGCCCTTTTTTATCTCTTGCCAATAATTAAAAAACTTATCTACAAGATTTAATAATTAATAATATATCTTCTTATTCGATGTAGATTTAAATATAACCCAAACAACACCTTTTCCACCATAAGCAGCTTTAGGATGATATGCCTCACGAACTATGTTTGAATTTTTAATCTCTTCTAGGGCAACATCTTTTAAAATAGCTTTTCCATTTTCGCTATGAAGCCCTTTCCCTGTAATAATACTTACTTTCTTTAGTCCCTTATTTCGTGAACTTGCTAAAAACTCACCTACTTTAAAAGCTGCTATATCACTTGTTAAACCATGCAAATCTAACTCGGCCTCAGGCTTCATTGATCTAAGATAAGAAATAGAGATACCTTTGCTCTCACTTTTTTCTTTCTTTTTCTTAGCCTCTATACTCGCTGATTCATCGTATTTAGATTCCCAAACACTGTAAATATCACTAAAATCCCATTTATTTGTAGGAACTTTTTTTGTCTTAATAGGTTCACTTTCTTTAACAGGTTTTGAATTATTTAAAGTGCTATCTTTTTTAATATCTGCTTTTACAGATTTTTTTTCTATATTAAAATTCACATTATCTTCTTTTTTATTGGTTTTTGGAGTATCTTTTTGTACTTTTCGTTTTGCGCTCCATGCAATTTTTCTCTCACTTGAAGAGTTCTTTTCAGTTTTTTCTCTCTCTTCAGTTTTACTATTTACAATAGTAGCCTCTGGTTTCTTTTTATCAGTAAAGGAGCTATTGCTGTTTTTGTTACTTTTTATTTCTTCTTGTTTTTTTTCTTTAGTTTTTTCTTTAGTTTTTTCTTTAGTTTTAACTTTTTTAGGTTTAGATGGAATTCCTTTTTCAAACTCATCTAAAAGTTCACCAAAATCTTTTGTTGGTGTATATTTACTAGCCTTTATGTTTTCTACTTTTTTAACTTTTTGCTTTGGTTTTATTCCCTGTTGTCTTTCCCATTTATCAAAGATTTTAGCAAAATCCTCTTTGCTTTCTTCTTTTTTCTGAGATTTCTTTGGTTTTTTAGAATCAACAACACCACCCTTTTCCCATTGCTCAAATATATCTGCAAAGGTTACATCTTCAGCTAACTTTTCTACTACAACTTCATTTTTAGTTTTGGTACTTTTAGTTTTCTTTTTAGGTTTTTCTATATTCTCCACTTTTACAGATGCAATATTTTCAAAAGGGTTATACGTATCTTTATCTTCAGTTAAAACGGAAACGCGACTGTTTCCAGCCGCATTTTGCTTGTTTCTAGAACCTTTCTTTCGTTTTCTGGCCATTAGGCATTAGACCTCCTGAACATCTAGGATTTGGGAAACGAAAGGTGTAATTATTTCTATAATTTTTGTCATTGATGCACCTTGAACTTTCATAGTTAAGATTGCATTTGTTGGATCGGTTCCCATAAATGTTCCAAATGTAATAATATCAACACCGTGTTCATCTAATGCTGATGTAATTCTAGCAATAGTTCCCGGTTGATCTTCTACAAGGAATGAAACCCTAACACCAAAATGTCTGGCACCAAACAGTTCTAGTAATATTTTAAACATATCAGATTGTGTAATTATTCCAACTAGTTTTTTTGACTCTAATACAGGTAAACAAGAAAGATCTTGGTCTACCATAAGCCTTGCTGCCTCTTCAACAGTCACATCTTTATTAACAGTCATAACATTCTTATTCATTAACTTTCCAACAGTTAAACGACTTAATAAATATGCCATCTCGTGTATTGAAAGTGAACTTGCTGGTGAAGGGGAAGCATATAAAATATCTTTTTCTGTTATTAATCCAACTAGTTCTTTATCTTTATTTAATACAGGTAATCTTTTAACTTTTTCCTGCTTCATTAATGCAGTAGCATCAGCTATAGACATCTCTGGGTTGCAGGTTATTGGGTGTTTTGTCATTCTGCGTTCAATTATCATTAGGTTTTCTCCTTGATACACTATATATTAACCTATTGTATCACTTTTTTCTACCAAATTGTTTAAATTTCTTTTTGATTCAAGATTAAAGCAGTTTTCTAATAAAAGCAAATCCCTAATGCTTTACAACTAATATATTAGT
>CAZHNE010000270.1:0-2172 GCA_964533775.1 uncultured Spirochaetaceae bacterium
TGTATTTTTTTTAATACTTTTTACTAGGTCATTACATAATACTGTCCGGGTTTTTCTTTTTTAAAACAAAGATTAATTGACATCTAACTCCTTTAGAAATATTCTATTTTTAGATGAAAAAAATAGTTTATTTACTTTTATTTACAACTCTTTTCACTTCATGTGAACTTGTACATGGGTTATTTAATCCATGTAGAGCTTATCAAAAAGATTTTGAAACAAAATATCTAGATCCAAATCTCAAATCCTCAACCCTGTCCTCTCTTTTTAATTGTAGAGGCACATCTTGGGATGAGGTTGTTTATTATGGTCCATATCATGATGTAGAAAGTGTTGAAAGGGATTTAGGTTTTACTATTCCATATATAAGTAACTCTTATAATGATGGTGATTGGCTACTTGTTTTTATTGATAAATACAATGAAAACAATGTTTTAAAATATTTCATTTTTGGCTCCCGCTATGAAATTGATACTGTTTGGAACGTTGATAAGAATTACTCCCGTGATGATTTATTTGAAGTTGTTGAAAGGGAAAATTACGCTAGACGAATAAAGATATTACATAAAGATCCATAATAATCATAATTAAAATCGTGATGTTTAAAATATTTTATTACGTTAAAGAAGCTACCAACTGGTAGCTTCTTTGTTAATATTATCTTTAAAACTAAAGTTAAACTTTTGATTATTTTACTAATGTTTTCTTTGCTTTTTCTAATGCTTCAATAACATTGTCGCACCAAGTATCAAACTCAGGATCCTCTCTTTGAAGTTCTGGGTTATTTAATATGTTTTCTATACACTCTTTAATCCCCTGATCGAATCTAACTTTCGCTGTAAATTCTGGAACAAGTTGTTTTAACTTACTATTATCGAAAACCACACTGTTAGCTTTATCACCTATTAGACCACCTTTAAAGTCATAAGGACCAACAGCGTCTAAGAAGTCAGAAGATACGTAATATGGTTTTAATTCAACCTTTAAAGCGCCAGCAATGCACGAGTAGATTTGATTCCAAGTTAAGCTTTCATCTGAAGTTATTTGCACAGCTTGTCCTATTGCATGAATATTACCCAATAGTCCAATAAAAGCTTTTGCAAAGTCTCTATCAGATGTCATTGTCCAAAGGGAGGAGCCATCACCGTGGATAATAACTCTCTTTCCTTCTAACATTCTTTTTGCTACTTGCCAGCTTCCATGATTGCCATGAACTCCTAATGGAATAGATCTATTACTATATGTATGACTAGGTCTAACTATTGTTATAGGAAAGCCTTTTTCTCTATACATTTTCATTAAATAGTCTTCACAATCAATTTTGTTTCTTGAATAGTCCCAGTATGGATTAGACAGGGGTGTTCCCTCAGTAATTCTATAATCACCTAATGGCTTTTGATAAGCAGAAGCTGAACTTATGAAAATAAACTGTTTTGTTTTGTCTTTAAAAAGCCTATAATCTCTCTCTAAATCACAGGGTTTAAAAGCGATAAAGTCAGCAACAACATCAAAGTCTAAATCTTTGATTAGCTTTTTTACAGCTTCTTCATCATTTATATCGCAGGTTAAATATGTTACTCCCTTAGAGGGTAACACATCATTTCTGCTTCCCCTATTTAAAATATATAAGTCTTCTTTATTACTAATTAGTTTTTTTGAAATAGCTGTACTAATTGTTCCTGTGCCACCTATAAATAAAATCTTCATTTTCTACCCCTTAATTAAAAGAAAAATTAATATTCTGTGATAAAGTAATTTTTAAACAAATTACCTTACTCCTTTATACTATAAGTTAGTATAAGGCAGATTAAGTGAAATAACAAAATTATTTGATAAGTTTTTGCCTTTATAGTATCGTAAATTCTGCACTTAAATAAAAAGCACCAACTACGTAAGAGTTTTTTGATAAAGGTTTTTCTAAGATGTTGTTACTATAAAGGATATCAATTTTACCAAGAACTGTATCAAGGGTTGATACAAAGCAAGGATCACTGCCAAAATTATATTGCTTAGTTTCAAGAACTTTAGCAGCTATTATATTAAATAATATATTGTCTTGATATAGTTTCTTATCTTCATCGCTTAATCCTTCTTCAAAGCTTCTGATGTAAAAATAAGGTAATACACTCTTATCTTTAAGAATATTCTCTTTAGATACCTTTTCATAAGCTT
>CAZHNE010000271.1:0-2161 GCA_964533775.1 uncultured Spirochaetaceae bacterium
ATATCAAATGTAAGAATTCCTAAACTCTCTCCCTTTATTGGAAGAAGTGCCTTTGCACACAAAGGGGGAATGCACATAGATGGAGTAAGAAAGAATCCAACTTCCTTTGAACATATGGAACCTACCTTAATTGGTAATGAAAGAAGACTATTAACAAGTGAAGTTGCAGGAAAAGCTTTATTATTAGAAAAAATAAAGAATCATTATCCACTCTTTAATCCAAAAGACAAGAGAGTTTATAAACTTGTTGATAAGTTAAAAGAATTAGAAGCTTGTGGTTATCAGTTTGAGGGAGCAGAAGCCTCTTTTGACTTGCTAATTAGAAGATATATAGAAAGAGAAAAGAGTTACTTTAAACTTGTTCATTATCAAACCTTTGGTAAAGAATATAGTGAAGTTGGACTTAGAAGTACTCCTCATACTGCAATGATTAAAGTAGAAGTTGCAGGAAAGAGTGCAATTACAGCAGAAGAGGGCGCAGGTCCGGTGAATGCTTTAGATAAAGCACTTAGAAAGGTATTAGAACCTTTCTACCCAATATTAAAAGATGTTTATTTAAGCGACTATAAAGTAAGGGTTTTAGATTCATTAGGAGCAACAGCTTCTGTTGTTAGAGTAATGATAGAATCAACTGATGGAAATAAATCCTGGACAACAGTTGGTGTAAATGACGATATCATCGCAGCAAGCTGGAGAGCTTTAAGCGATAGCATAGCATGGTACTTAGAAGATTCTGGTGTTAAACCGGCTAAATAGGAGAGATTAAGATTATGGGAATGACAATGTCACAAAAAATACTAGCAGAAAAGGCAGGGGTAAAATCCCTTAAAGCTGGTGAATTAATTATGGCTAACGTAGATATGGTATTAGGAAATGATATTACAGCTCCAGTTGCTATTAAAGAATTTGAAAAGTTTGGTAAAAAAGAAGTGTTCCATAAGGATAAAATTGCCTTAGTTCCAGATCACTTTGCTCCAAACAAAGATATAAAAGCAGCAGAGCAATGCGCATGCATGAGAGATTTTGCTAAAGAAAACGAAATTACTAACTATTTTGAAGTTGGTCAAATGGGTATTGAACATGCCCTTCTTCCTGAAAAAGGCTTAGTAACAGCAGGAGACTTGGTAATAGGTGCTGATTCTCATACATGTACTTACGGAGCTTTAGGTGCCTTTTCAACAGGTGTTGGCTCAACTGACATGGCATGTGGAATGGCAACAGGAGAAGCTTGGTTTAAAGTACCAACAGCTATTAAATTTAATCTTACAGGTGAGTTTAATAAAAACGTTGGTGGAAAAGACTTAATTCTTCACATTATCGGCCTAATTAAAGTAGATGGAGCTCTTTATAAAAGTATGGAGTTTGTAGGTCCTGGTGTTAAAAACTTAACTATTGATGACAGATTTACAGTAGCTAATATGGCAATTGAAGCTGGTGGTAAAAATGGTATATTCCCAGTAGATGAAGTAACTCTTAAATATTTAATAGATCATGGTGCAAAACCTCCTAAGATTTATACAGCTGACAGTGATGCTGAATATGAAGCGGTTTATGACATTGATTTATCAAAGATTAAAAGTACAGTAGCTTTTCCTCATTTACCAGAAAATGCAAAAACATTTGATGAAATTGAAGAAATTGCAATACACCAAGTTGTAATTGGATCTTGTACTAATGGTCGTCTTTCAGACTTAAGAAGGGCTGCAAATATTCTTAAAGGACATAAAGTACACAATAGTGTTAGATGTATTGTAATTCCTGCAACTCAAAAGATTTGGAAAGATGCTATGCATGAAGGACTGTTTGATATATTTATTGATTCAGGTTGTGTGGTTTCAACTCCAACATGTGGACCTTGTTTAGGTGGACATATGGGAATATTAGCAGCAGGGGAGAGAGCAGTTTCTACAACTAATAGAAACTTTGTCGGAAGAATGGGACATGTAAAATCAGAAGTATACCTTTCTGGTCCTGAAGTTGCAGCAGCTAGTGCAATTACAGGCTTTATTACAGATCCAAATACAATACAAAGTAAAACAGAGGAGAATTAAGATATGAAAGGTAAAGGAAAAGCTTTTAAATATGGCGATAATATAGATACAGATGTAATAATCCCAGCAAGATACTTAAACACATCAGTTCATAGTGAACTTGCTAAACA
>CAZHNE010000272.1:0-2158 GCA_964533775.1 uncultured Spirochaetaceae bacterium
TCACTATCTTTAACACTAGTTAAAGCACCTTCTATTTCTAAAAAGTCACCTATCGTTGCAGTAGAATCTAAATTAGCCATTTGCTTAATCTTTTTAAATGCATCCATATATTGTTTGATAACATTTTCATCTACTACTACCTTAACATCACTTTTAAGGAGTCTAACTCTAACTGATACTTCTACTCTACCTCTAGTAGTTACTTCTTTAATTCTATTGTCTATATCAATTTCAAAAGCTGACAAATAATAAGGAATGTTATGAGCGATATCTAGATATCTATTATTAACACTTTTTATCTCAACTTGCATTTGAAACTCTTCAGTTAATGTTTCTGCACATCCGTACCCTGTCATACTTACCATATTATCATCACCTTAATGCTTAATTGCATTTATTATTTCTTTGTATAAATTATCATTATTTGAAGCGCCTAATGATATTACAACATCTCCATCTTCTATCATTGATGCGGCAACTAAAGCTACCTCTTTCTTTTCTTCTACAAATATAGCAGAGCCTAATCTAACTTTAAAGCTTTTTAACAACTTCTTATTTAAATCTTTTACAAGAGAAGAGTCTAAAGCTCTTTCATCCTCATCGATTCTAGCACTTGCAAATGTTTTTGTAATTATAAGCTTATCGAAAAGTGTAAAAACTTCTAAGAATTCTTTATAAAGAGCTTTTGTTCTACTAGCGGTGTGAGGACTAAAGATTGCAAAAATCTTTCTTCCTGGATATCTCTCTTTTAGTTCAGTTAGCAAAGTGTATATTTCATTAGGATGATGAGCATAATCATCAATATAAGTTACATTATCTTTTTGACTCTTTAATTCAATTCTACCTTTAACTGATTTAAAGTCTTCTAATGACTTTAAAGATACTCTTAAAAGAGTTATAAATATTTCTTCAAAAATAATATCGTCTTTATTTAAATATAGGTTGATATCTTTCTTATCTAATAAGATACAAGTAGAAAGAATTGCAGCTCCAACTAAATCTATTATTAAGGCTTTGTCTTTATATTGAAAGTTATAAGTCTCATCCCCTGTTATTCTTACTTTATAGCTATCTGTTAAACTGTCTTTTTCTATTCTAAAAAGAGAATTGTTATAAAAACCAAAAGGTATTATATTTATATCCCCTCTAACATTTTCTATTGAATGTTTAAGAGATTTTACATTTTTATCATCAGTGTTAAGAATCAAAAAGGCATTTTTTGATAAGTTAAGAGCAAACTGTCTAAAACTTTCTTTAACATCTTCTAATGAGTTAAAAAAGTCAGGATGATCATAATCTATAGATGTTATAATAGCACCATTTAAATTATACTTTAAAAAGTGATTTTTATACTCACAAGCTTCAAGAAGCAAGGCTTCTTCACCTTGGTATATAACTGGAGGTTTTCCAATTAAAGAAGATCCAAATATAGAATAAAAAGGGAAAGCCTCTCTATTTTTATAGCTAAGAGCAAATGTTGTAGCTCCTGCTGTAGTTGTTTTGCCGTGAGTGCCTGCAACAGCGTAAGATTTACTTTTAGTTGTTAAAAAGGCTAAATAATCTATGTATGAAAAGGTAGGATAATCTTTTTTTAGATTCTTAACTAAAGGGTGGTTTTCATAAGCTGGGGAGTAAATAACTTTATCAATTTTGTGTTGAATGTTTCTAATAGTGAACTCTTCAAAAATCTCAATTTTTGAGCTTGTCAATTTTTCTTGAGGTTGAAAATACTCACTACTATCAATTCCAAATACAAAATTTCCTTGTTTTTGAAGTATTAAAGCAAGATTACTCATGCCACTTCCTTTAATACCAACAAATAAAACATTACTCATATTAACCTCTAAAAACAGAAAAAGACTGCCACCTGACAGTCTCCTCCATCTTTCCTATAAGAATTATTTTGTGTTGTTCTTACGTGCATTACAATTTTTACAAATCATAACTTTTTGTTCGTCGATAGTGGTTTCATATAAAACTTTAATTCCTGTTCTTTTACAAATTGGACAATCGCCTCTACCAGAACTTTTTTGGTCTCTAATACCAGAACCTCTATGTGCTTTGGACATAATTAACTCCTTAATAATCAATAACTAATGGAGATGATATTACTTTGAGTGCTATTCTGTCAAGATATAGCTAGGGAGTTAATCCTCTT
>CAZHNE010000273.1:0-2158 GCA_964533775.1 uncultured Spirochaetaceae bacterium
TCCAACAATAATTACAACGATGATAATAGGTTTAAGTAACGACTTTTTCTTTTTAGTCTTTTTCTTCATCATGAGCTCCTGATTTTTTAAATCTAAAAATTGGTTGTATTAGTTTCAAATTAGATAAATAGTCTCTATTACTCTATAATCAAATCTCTAAATTATATTTTTTTATAATATCATAGTTGATGCCATATTAAAAGATTTTAATTCTTTAGTGTAATGCTGTTATTACTATGCCCTACTTTAAAAAGCTTGATTACGTGCTCTAAGTAAAATTAAAACTTACGATTACTTATTTTAAGGTCAGGGATGATACTAAATTATAATTTGCTTTCATTAATAAAACATGAATATATTTTTAATCTAACATTGCTAATGTTATATTCAAATTACATTGTTACATTAACTTTTTATTTTTTTCTTTACATATAGCAATAAAAAATAGCCTTCCTGATAAAATATATCATAGAAGACTATCTTGTCTAAAAGCTTTCAAAGTTTTGTAAAACTTTCATAAGTGCTTTGGTAATTTATATAAAATTTCTATATAGCATAAATCAAATCAATTTCTTTTTTATAATGCTCCATTATGACATTACGTTTTAATTCTAACTTAGCACTTAACTCTTTGCCCACTTCAAATGGTTTATCAAGGATAAGGAATTTATTGATTAATTCATAATTTTTAAATCCTAATTTGGTATTAACTTTTTCATCAATCTTTTCTTTAATGTAATTGTTTATTAATTCTTTTTCATCTTTAAGTTTTTCATTTAATTGTTCTGCTAATTCTTTAATCAAATTCATGTTAGGTACAATAAGAGCTGATAAATACTTTCTATCTTGTCCAATTACAATTACATTTTCTATAAAATCTAATTCACTTAATTTCCCTTCAATAGGTACAGGTTCTAAATTTTCTCCACCAGAAAGAACAATAGTATCTTTAGCTCTACCTACAACAGAAAGTTCATTGTTAATAGTTCTTTTTACTAAGTCACCTGTATTTAAATAGCCATCTTTATCTATTGCTAACTTTGTTGCTTCTTTATCATTATAATAGCCTTTCATAACTTGAGGGCCTTTAACTTTTAAAACACCCTTTTGTCCAACTGCTACTTCTTTATTATTTTCATCAACAATTTTAATTTTATATCCATCAACCAAATCCATAGTTCCAACAATAGGTTTTATTAAATTCCTAACTGTAATAATTGGAGCTGTTTCAGTCATTCCATATCCGTTTAATAAAGTAATTCCAATAGAGTTAAAGAAATTATCTACACCTTTTGGCATTGTACCACCAGCACTAATACCAGCTATTAGACTATTTCCAAAAAGCCCTTTAATTTTATTAAACATCATTTTTTTACCAAGTGCGTAAAGCGGATAGTGAATAGCTATTTTTAAAGCTCCATCAACTATTTCAAAACCTCTAAAGTTTTTCTCTTTATATCTTGGTAATAAATTATGGAATTTGTTATATCCTTTTCTTAAATTACTAGCATTTTTTATTAAAACTGAGCTTATAATCCTTTTAGATTTTTTAGATTTTTTTATCTTTCTTTCTATTGTCTTATTAACTGATTGCCAAATTCTTGGAACTGATGAAAACCAGTGAGGATTTACTTTTTGAAAATCACTAAGCATTACTTGACTAATAGGCTTACTGTAATACATAGCTTGTGAAAAATAAATTGATACATAAGCGACAGATCTTTCAAATGAATGCCAAATTGGTAAGACAGTCATCCATCTTTGTCCTGGTAGAAACCCACCATTTACAAACTTTTGTAGATGGGAGACTTCATGAATGTAGTTGTTGTTAGTTAGCATAACACCTTTACATTTTCCTGTGGTTCCACTTGTAAATATTATTGTTACTAAGTCATCTTTTTTACCAGTTTCAATCTCTTTTAAAACTTGGGCTCTTAAGCTAGTATCATCACTAACTAACTTTTGACCTTTTTCTAACAAGTCATATAATCTTACAACTCTAAAGTCACTTTCTATATTTAACTTAGTATCTTCCATTAAAATCAAAGTTTCCAAATATGGCAAATCTTTTTTTAATTTATCAAATCTTTTTATTGTTTTAATATTCTCTACAAAACATGTTGTTACTTTAGTATCATTTAATATTTGTAGAAGCTCT
>CAZHNE010000274.1:0-2146 GCA_964533775.1 uncultured Spirochaetaceae bacterium
GTTTTAGATAACAGAAAACTTGGTTTAGGGTTGTTTTTATCAGTATTAACTTTTTATATATTTATTGGCTAATCCATTAAGTACTGATAAAGTTTTCATTAAAACTAGCTTATTTGATCCCTATTTGGCTTTTAATTGAGTTAGAAATGTAAAAACAAATAAGAATGACTCATAGATTATTTTAAATACTATGCTGATAATTTATAACATATTCTGCTTAATTGTAGTGTATACTGTAGTTAGCTTTTTTGTTTTTGCTATGTTAAAAAGTTATTAAAACTCCAATAAAGGATAATATTATTTTTAATAAAAATAAAAAGTTTATAGATTTTTAGCAACGATAGAAGGTTGCTTAAAGGTGGGGAAATATGAAATATAGAGAATTAGGAAAAGACAAAGTTAAAGTTTCACAATTAGGTTTTGGTTGCATGAGATTTCCAATTATTGGGGATGATACTAAAAACATTGATGTAGAAGCGACAACAGAAATGTTAAAATATGCTGTAAAAAATGGGGTTAATTACGTTGATACCGCCTTCCCATACCACGGAGAAATGAGCGAAATTGTTGTAGGGGAAATTTTAAATAAAGAAAACTTAAGAGATAAAGTTCATTTAGTTTCCAAACTATCTATATGGTTGATTGATGATTCTGATAAAATGGAAGAGTTTCTAGACAATCAGTTAAAAAGATCTCAACAATCTTATTTTGACTTTTATCTTATACATGCTTTAAACAAAGAAAACTGGGACAAAGCTAAATCCTTTAATGTTTTACAGTTTTTAGATAAAGCAAAAAAAAGTGGAAAAATTAAATACACAGGCTTTTCATTCCATGATGAATCATTAGATGTTTTTAAAGATATTGTTGATAGTTATGATTGGGATATGGTTCAAATTCAATACAACTACTTAGATGAGTATTACCAAGCTGGTAGAGAAGGATTAGAATATTGTGAATCTAAAGGTATTGGTTGTGTTATTATGGAACCACTAAAAGGTGGCTCTTTAGTGAGAAATCTTCCTTCAAAAGCTATAGAAACTTTTAAAAAAAGCAACAGTGAAGCTTCAATTGCATCATGGGCAATTAAATGGCTACTAAATCAAAAAAATGTAAAAGTTGTTCTAAGTGGTATGAGTGCCTTAGAAGAAGTTAAAGATAATATTAAGTCAGCTTCAGAATTTACAACTGATTGTTTGGGTAAAGAGGAAGAAAAAGCAATAAAAAGCGTAGTTAAAATAATTAATAATACTAAGCGTATTGAATGTACTAATTGTGAGTACTGCCAACCGTGCCCACACGGAGTATTAATTCCAAAAAACTTTAACTACTACAATGATTTTTTATCTTCTCCCTTACGAGACCATAGAGATAGCGTAAGAGAAAATTATAGATTACATATAACAGGTGAAGAAAGATCGGATGCTTGTGTAGATTGTGGTATTTGTGAAACAAACTGTCCACAGAACTTAAAGATTAGAGACTTATTAAAAGAAGTAACTAAAACTCTAATAGAGTAAAAGATAGAGGCTTTTAGCCTCTATTTTTTTTAGTTTGTATTAACATTTTTATTTGTGTCACCAAATTTTTCTGTTAGCTCTTTCATAATGTTTTCTCGGCTAATTCCCTTTTTTTCCCTGTTTTTAACAAGTTGGTATGCTTTAAAAAGAGACGAGGGTCCTATTTCTGAAGAAAAGTGACCTATCCCCTGATTCCAAGCAAACAAAGAAAATACCTCATCCAGTTCTAAAACAGTTAATCCAATTGCATAAGCTTTAATTAACTCTCTTGTCGCTTGTCTAAATCTCCCTGCACCAACTGCATTACTTAAAGAAAGAAGTAGTTTAGTTTTTAAATCAATTGCGGGATTTTCCTTGTCCCATATTAGCTCCCAAAAATCTACAGCTGTTATTGCTAAATCATTGTCTATTTTTTTATAATTTAAAATCGCTGTCGGCTTAAATGGCATATCTGCGCCACCTTCATATTTCAAATCTTCATCTTTTATTTTAAGAAAATATGCCCTATATTCACTTTTACTAATTTTATCAACTTCATAAGTAAAACCTAAATCAGTCATAGCTGAATATAATGGTTTTGGATCAAATGTTTGTATAATACAAAGGCCTTTACCAACTTTAACCGC
>CAZHNE010000275.1:0-2137 GCA_964533775.1 uncultured Spirochaetaceae bacterium
TAGCTCTTGATAAAGAGGAAGATTATAGTAAGGTTGATAAATTTGCCAAAATTAGTAGTAGCCTATTTGGTATAAGTGACTTTTACTTAACCCATAATGAAAAGCTATTAATAGAAAGATTATCATCTCTTTTTAACTCTATAATAGTTGTACTTAATACTGGTGGTGTAGTCGAAACCAAGTGGATTAAAACAAATGAAAGGATAAAGGGAGCTCTTTTAGCTTTACAAGGTGGAATGGAAGGAGGGTGTGCAGTTGCAGATTTACTTTGTGGTGATGTTACTCCTTCTGGTAAATTAACTGACACCTACGCTGATGATATTTATTCATATCCAGGAGTTACTTCTTTTCATAACTCTATAACTGAAGTTGAATATAATGAAGATATATTTGTTGGATATAGATATTTTAATACTATACCAAAGAAGGATGCTAGTATTGTTTACCCATTTGGGTATGGACTTTCTTACACTAACTTTAATATAAGCGATATTAAAATAGAAAGTGCTTTAAATTATAAGTTTGAAGTAACTTTTAAAATTAAAAACGTAGGAAAATATGATGGTAAAGAAGTTGTACAAATATACTCTTCAGCGCCTCAAGGTTTATTAGGTAAGCCTAAATATCAATTAGTAGGGTTTAAGAAAACTGATTTACTAAAACCTAATAAAGAGGGTTTGTATAAAATAAAGATTGATTTAACTCAGGGTGCTTCTTACGACGATAATGGGTTAATAGAGAAAGACTCTTTTGTTTTAGAAAAAGGTAGTTATAAATTATTCATAGGCTCTTCTTTAGACAGTCTTACTATGATCGATTATAAATATGAGTTAAGTGAAAATAAAGTAGTCGAGAAACTACATGACTGTTTAAGCCCAACAAGTTTATCTAAAAGATTAAAAGCAGATGGAGAATATGAGAAGTTAGAAACTAGAGATAAAGTAAAGGATATTAATAAATTTGAGCGACAAAATTATTATGAGGGGGAAGGGTTAATTCCGTTTGAGAAAACTGAAAGGCAAATTACTAGAGCTGAAGATATAGAGTTGGAAAAAATTAAGTTAATAAACTGTGCAATAGGAAATATGAGTCTTAAACAATTTGTAAAGACCTTAAGCGATGATGAACTAATTTCTCTAACAGGCGGACAACCAAATAGAGGTGTTGCTAATACTTATGGTTTTGGAAATTCTAGTATACATGGAATACCAAATGTAATGACAGCGGATGGGCCTGCTGGCTTAAGAATTGATAAACAATGCGGAGTAAATACTACAGCTTGGCCTTGTGCCACATTATTGGCTTCTACTTGGGATTTAGATTTAGTTGAAAAGGTAGGAGTAGCTGCGGGGTTAGAGGTCAAGGAAAATAATATTGGAGTTTGGTTAGCTCCAGGGGTTAATATACATAGAAATCCAGTTTGTGGTCGTAATTTTGAATATTATAGTGAAGACCCTTATCTTAGCGGGAAGATAGGAATAGCTATGGTAAAGGGTGTTCAGCAAAATAAAGTTGGAGCTTGTGTAAAACACTTTGCACTAAATAATAAAGAAACAAACAGAAAGCAATCTGATTCTATTTGTTCAAAAAGAGCAATAAGAGAAATATATTTAAAAGTCTTTGAAATGATAGTAAAAGAAGCTGAGCCGTATACACTTATGTCCTCCTATAATTTAATTAACGGGGAACGAGCTGCAGAAAATAAAGATTTACTCTCTACAATATTAAGAGAAGAATGGAACTTTGAAGGATTAGTGTTTTCTGACTGGTGGAATCATAGTGAGCATTATTTAGAGATATTAGCAGGTCAAGATATAAAAATGGGGTGTGGTTTTCCATCTAGAGTAAAAGAGGTTTTTAATAAAGGATATATTACTAGAAAAGATTTAGAGAAAACTGCAATTAGAATATTATCTGTAATGCTAAGACTTGAATAGCAATAAGCAAATAAACTTTAGACCTTCTTGTATTATGTTATTTATAGGAAGGTTTTATATTATATTACTCTTTTCAAATTTAATAACTCTTGAAAGAGGAACTTTTTTTATTGTATTGTATAGAAAAATATAGAGAGGTAAATTTATGGAACGTATTAGATTAGCCATACCGCAAGATATTCCTTATCTTTATGATATAA
>CAZHNE010000276.1:0-2123 GCA_964533775.1 uncultured Spirochaetaceae bacterium
AAATCTGTGATACAACGCTAGGCCCATTTTCCCACATCTAATAAGCACTTGTCAACAATTACTTTCCCACTCAAAGCTATATACCTTTTGCTATTTAACAATTATTAACCAACTTTCCCCCAGAAAAGGAGAGTAAATAGTACCAAATTTATGCTAGAATCTAATATTAATTATATTATCGATTGTATCAAAAAATAAATTATTCTATACTCAAATAAGCTTAATAGTTAATTATTGCCTAGTATAACAAGTCTTTCTTTATTCTCTAGTTATAGCTTATAAAGAGGCTTAAAGTTACATCCCTCACTACTTTGGAGAAAAAATGGATAAGTTTTTAAACCCTTTAATTGAAGGTACAACTTTAAATGTATTTAACAACAACACCCTCATATTTAAGTCATCAAGCTCATGGCTTTATCCATTATTTGAGCTTGAAAGGTTTATAAATAATTCAAAAGTAAAATATGATAACTTGTCAGCTCACGATACAGTTGGTGGTAAAGCTGCTGCTGCTTTAATGATAAAGCTTAATATAAAACGAATTAATTTTGACATGGTGAGTGAAAAAGCTAAAAGTTTACTAGATCAAAACAATGTTTCTTTATTTTATAATAAGTTAATTCCAAAACTAAAGTGTAAGACTGAAGACTTGTTTTCAGATGAAACTTCTGTTGATCTTATTTACCAACAAATTAAAATAAGAGCAAAACAAGGAATTGGCTTAGATGTTACAATTAAAGATTTAGAGATTGGCTACAATAATAAAACTATATACAAGTTTGACTTTTTAGAAATTAAAGGTGGGGATGCTTTAATAATTGAAGGCGACAACGGTGTTGGAAAAACAACTTTTATAAAAACATTATTAAGAGAAATCCATCCAATAAGTGGCACAATATTAATCGATAATAAACCTTTAAACAAAGTAGAGCCTAAAACAATAGGTTATATTAAACAAGAAAATGATAATCAAAGCTTTCCTATTAGCACTAAAGAAGTTGTTTCAATGGGGATAAATAAAAACCTTAGTAAAAGTGAGAAAGACTACTTAATTGATACAAGTTTAAGAAAATGCAGAGCTATTGATTTTATTAATAGAAATTACTATTCCCTTTCTGGTGGAGAAAAGCAAAAAGTATCTCTTGCTAGATGCCTATGTCAAAAAGCTAAAATTTTATTACTAGATGAGCCAACATCCTTTTTAGATAAAGAAGGGAAAAAGCAGCTAATAAAATTGTTAAACGCTCTAAGAAATGGGGAAATGCCTACTATAATATTAATTACACACGACAAAGACTTAAAAGAACAATTAAACTGGAAAACATATACTATGGAGAGAGACGATGTTTAGTTTATTAACTCTTGCGCCTATTTATAAAGCTTTTATAGCTTTAATATTGTCAGGTATATCTTTTCCTCTTTGTGGGGTTATGGTACTGAGGTTAGATTTGGTTCCATTAAGGTATGCTCTTATGCATGGAGTAATTCTAGGTGGTGCTATAGCTTTAGCTCTAAATGCTCCCACTTTACCAATTATAATAATTGTTAACTTAATTGTAGTGTTATTAATAGTAAAAATTCCTACATCTAACTCTTTTTCATCTGCAGCAGCTATGGTTTTTACTATGGGTCTAGCCTCTCTTTTAATGCATACCTTTAATGTTCCAGCAAAAGACTCACTTCAACTATTATGGGGGTCTCCCTTTGCCCTAAGCTATTTTGACTTAGCAATAATTGCTTTTCTTACAATTGTAATAATTTTATACATAGTGCTTAATTTTAATAACATTATTTCAATCTTCTTTGATAAATCAATTGCTAAAAGTTTGGGAATTCGATTTGATTTACATTATAACTTTATGGTAATAATTATTGCTCTATGTGTCGCATTAGCCATGAGACTTATAGGAGCTCTTTTAATAGATGCCTTATTAATATTACCTGTATTAATAGCATCTAGAATTAGTAAAGCTACAAAATCCTTATTTATTTTATCTTCCGTTTTTGGCTTTTTCCTTTCCTTATCAGGATTTTTCACAACACTATATTTTGACTTGCCACTAAGCGCTACAATTGCAATAATTGCTGTAGCAATTTATATAATTATTTCACTATTTCAATAT
>CAZHNE010000277.1:0-2115 GCA_964533775.1 uncultured Spirochaetaceae bacterium
AATTTGATGGCAAAAGAAAGAAACGAGTGTTAGTTAAGATTATTGGGGAGTGATTACTCTTTCTCTTCTTTGAAAGATTTCTTCGCTGAAACATATACAGTTGTTGATTCATTCTCGTCTGGTACTCTTTTTTCCCATCCCCTTTGTACCATTCGAGAACAACAGCGTTGGTACGATATACATGCAAATCTTTTTCTTTACTGGTCTATAGTTTTCAGGATAATGTAGATGTGACGGTTTCAATTCTGTGAGTTGTTCATCTGTCATCTCAGGAATACAGAGATGTCTTCATCCTTAAAAGCTTGGATTTCTTTAAGTCTTTTTTTGATATATTCGTAATACTTTGCCTCTTCTTCTGTGTGTAGCCTTTTTTCTTGCCGATACCATTATAATTATTCCTGCCCTATCAGTAATAACTACAAGAATAACCAAGAATTTAGCAAGACTACCAATACATTTATACCCATCTTCTTTCACATTTGAGTGCTCTTTGTCTTACCAGTTAAGCAAGTTTGGATCGTCAAAAACTCCTAGAATTCCATCGAACCAAAACCCGTATTTTTTATTGTTTTTGCTCTTGTTTTCATCTCATTCAAATAATGCTTCACTCCATTATCTACATTATAATTGTTAAGATATGATTAAACTTGTCAATTCTTATTTCAATCAAATCTTCAAAAATATATACATAGCGCAGTGAGTTTTCTTTAATAAATTCGATGCTTATCAATTAGTGAAATCACTCCTTAATACCTCTAATAAATTTAAAAATATATTGGATGTTCTAATTTAGCAGTGGTCTAGTTTTTCTGAATTGTTGGGGTACTTTAGAGTACTACTTACAACTCAATTCGCTTTTTAAGTCATACCTCTGTCAGAAATATTGGCGCTTTATAGATAGTATAAATTAACAAAGAAAATGAACGAAACATACTATGTCGTAGTATTAAAATAAGTGATTTTTGATTGATAGAATCAAGAATATTTGTCAAAATATACTAAAAAGGAAACTATGTGCTAAGCTTGATATATTTATACACCCTTGAATAATGATTGCTAATTTGTTATACTGTAAGCAATTACGTTATAAAATTAAGATTCAAACGTAAAATAAATGGAGGAACAAAATATGGCAACACCAATGAATAATCAAGATTATCACTGGAGAGGAAATCGTAAAGAGGCTTTAGCAAAGTTGAATGAGGTTAGAATAGAAAAAGGTATAACCTATGAGGCTTTAGCAAAAAAACTTGATGCTAACAAAATTTGGGTAGCAAGTGCTTTTGAAGGACAACAATGGGTACCTGACAAGCATGTTGAAATCATCGCTAAAGAATTGGGCTTAACAGCAGAAGATGTAGCAGTATTTCAAGAACATCCTTATAAAGGAAATGTAGACCCTATTCTCTATCGTTTACATGAAGTATTTGATACATATGGACCAGCAATTAAGAAAGTTATTCATGAAGAGTTTGATGACGGAAATGGAATTATGAGCGCAATCGACTTTGAAGTCCATGTAGAAAAGAAAGCAGATCCAACTGGAGATAGAGTAATAATAACTCTTGATGGAAAATTCTTACCGTATGGCTCACGAGGGAAATATCCTTGGTAATTAATATTTACTAGTTTTAGCTTAAAGCTATTATGTGCAAAAGGGTAAATGATTTTATCATTTACCTTTTTGTTTGCCCTGCTTGGGCAATATCTAGGTGATGAAAGTCCACTGTGGGTTTGGAATTATCATAAAAGATAAAACCACTAGTTAGATACAGTAGTCAGCAGATGTCATAGTAGCAATTTGAAGATTGTGAAGGAATGAATAACGAATGCTTTCTAAAACTATGAAAAGTCTTACTACTGACATGAAAGTAGTCTTTCAGTTGAGAGAAAATAACAATAAAAAAATAATTAACTCAACTTTCTAGAGAAGCAACGGGAGTTAGAATTGGAAGGAAAAATCTTACTTGAATGCGATTACTTCTATTTTAACTATATGAGATTTATTTGCTAAAACCAGAGATACTGAACTTGGTGGTGTGAAAGGACGGTTCTGTGAGGAGCTCTCCTAATCGATTTACTTTTACTAATTTAAAAAAAAGGTGGACAAAATGA
>CAZHNE010000278.1:0-2114 GCA_964533775.1 uncultured Spirochaetaceae bacterium
GTGATAATGTGATTTTATTAATTGCTGGGCTTCCTCTAAAAATTAAAGGTGAACTGCTTTAGAAAGCAAAATATAAACTATACTGGAGCAGGGGATTAATCTGCTCCATTTTTTTATTTTTCTCTCTATTTACTTCTTCCAATCAAAGAGAATAGCATAAAATCTCATCTTCTCCTACTTTCATAGTTGCATATATTCTCCCCTCTTCATTCCAACAATTATCAAAGTTAATAGTGGCATTAAAAGTAGAATCCTCACTCTTTAACTCAAGACAGTTATTTTTCAAAAGGTAAAAACAAAATCCATCTTTAACTTTCTTATCAAATCCAGTTAAAACTGTCCAACCGAACTTTCTCTCTTCATCAAAAAAATCAAATTCAAGTTTTTTCGGAGCAATTGAGGTATCATAGCTTTCTATAAACCAGCAAATTTCCTTGCAATTGTTAATAATTTTTTCTTCAATATCATAAACAAAGTATTCAATAGCTATATCACTGTTTGTATCTTGATTATCTTCATCCCTGGGGGGATCTTCATTAAATTCATCATCCCTTACAAAATCGTCATTTAAATCTGTGGTATTTTCATCATGTTCACCATCTAAAATAGATGGGATTTCACAACTTTGTAAAATATAAGAGCTACTTAATATTAAGAATGCAATTAACAAAATTCCAAAAACTGGCTTGCTTTTATCTGATTTTTTATTATTTTTTTCTTCCATTTGAATTTTCCTTAAACTTCACTTACTTTTTTAGTAAGTGATTCTTTTATATAAAATGTTCTTTTATTGTCTTTACTTATAAATGCAATATTTTCCATTTGTCCGTTCTTTGCTATTGAATATGCAAAGTCATAAACTCTTCCGTCAGGTAAGTGAGCTTTAAGCAATGTTGTTTCTTCATCGAATTGAATAATACCTAACTCTTGGCCTATTTCCTCTTCTTCTCTATCTAAATAAAGATAAATTGGTAAAATTAACTTTTCTTTCTCTATATCAGTTGTTACAAAGATCTTTTCATAATCTGCTCCTCTTGAAGCTAGCGGATTTGAAATGCCGTGAGTATCTAACAACCAAGAAGATCCTTGTATACTTTTAAAAGTGTTTAGAGCAGCTTCTTTATTCATCTGAACTGCTGGCCTACTTCCTATACCCATAAAAGCTACATACACGATTAGCATCAAAGCAATAAAAACTATTATTAATGTTATAACTTTATTTTTACTAAACTTTGTATATTCTTCTTCTTTTTCTTTTACATTATCTTTTTTTGATGCTGTACTATTTTTAGTATTCTTCACACTCTTCTCCTCCTAATTTTTGTTTTCCTAAATTTCAGCGCTGTTATACTTAGTTTTTACTCATTGCCCTTAATTCACAGTTATTATGAAATGCAAGGGGTTATTAACTGGTGCAAAAGTGTAAAGTTTAACTAAACTTTTGTTTAGGTAATGAGAGTATTTGATTAACTTTTGAAATTTAAGTAAAGTAACACCTATGATTGAAAGAAGAATTTTTGATAGAGAAATAGCTAAAACATTTTTAGATAAAATGTTTAATAATTTTAGGGAAACAAACTATATTAGTGAAAATATATCATGTGATAAGTTACTCAATGGCAAAGGAATGATGTTTGGAGTTCTTGTTTGTTTAGATAAAAACAACAATAGAGTTATACTAAAAGCTTTTTCCTCCCAATTAGATTCTAAATACCTTGTAGAAGGATTTGTTCCTCCAGCTTTTGATGTTAAAATGTTTGACAAAGTTGTTGATAAATATGACAGAAAAATTAAAGAACTATCTTTAAAAATTAATAAAAACAATGATTTACAATTAGTCCAAAAAAGAAAACAGCTTAGTAACCAAGCATTAAAAGAAATACAAGAATTATATATCTTCCATTCTTGTGATAACTCAACTTTTAAAATAAATGATATTAACGAAGATAGGTTTGTTCCAACTGGAACAGGCGACTGCTGTGCCCCTAAACTACTAAACTATGCTTTTAAGAATAATTTAAGGCCTATTAGTTTAGCAGAAGGCTTTTATGGTAAAGAGAGTGAAAACAAAAAGCATCTTCACTACTATCCCCCTTGTGAGGAAAAATGTTCAA
>CAZHNE010000279.1:0-2096 GCA_964533775.1 uncultured Spirochaetaceae bacterium
CATCTGCTTCTAATTCTTTACCAGAAGTAAGAACAACTTTTGATACCTTACCATTTTTTCCTTTAATTTCAGAAACACCATTACCTGTAATTAAATTTAGTCCTCTTTCTCTTAAATGATCCTCAGCTAATTTGCCGAATTCTTCATCAAATGCTCTACTTAGAATAGTCGGCTCTAACTCTACTAATGTTACTTCAAAATCTTTTTTATTTAATTCATCGGATACTTCTACACCGATAAAACCAGCACCAATAACTATAACTTTTTTAGTAGTTTTGAGTTTTTCAAGCATGTCATCTAAATATACTTTATTCTTTGGAATTGTAAACACATTCTCTAATTCAGCACCTTTTAACCAACTAGGAAGAGTTGGTTTTGAACCAAGAGCTAAAATTAACTTTTCATAGTGATAAGTTTCTCCACTAGCTGTTTTACAAGCATGATCTTCGACAAGAATATCTGTAATTTCATCAATGACTATTTCTACCCCCACACTTGTTAGTGGTTTATCTGGAAGAATATTTTTACTGCTATCACTTAAGGTGCCAAAAATATAAGGTATTCCACAAGGAATTAAGACTTTCTCTTCTTTTCGAATTAAAACAACTTCTTTATCTGGATAAGTGGACTTGGATGTTATTGCCGATTGCAGCCCAGAAGCTCCACCACCTATTACTAAAATATCTACTTTTCTCATTACTAATTCCTCCTTGTAATGTAGAAGCTTTAAAAGCTCCTATTTTTTATAACATTTTTTGTTTTACTAACTAATTAACGATACCATGAATATTCTGAACTCTCAAGAAAATAATGATAACACACCTAACAGTAGAGGTTTCTCTCTCCCCTAAGTAGATGTGCTTTTATAAATATAGAAATGAATTTTATTTTGTTAAATTTTTTACTGAATTTCTTACAACTAACTCAACGCCCAATTGTATATTTTTTTCTTTAACTTCTTTTTTCTTAATAAGCTTTATTAAAGTTTTAACTGCGACAGAGCCTTTTGCTCTTGAGTTTTGGTGAATAGTAGTTAGTTGAGGTTGGGACAATTTTGCAAAAAAATTATTATCGAACCCAGTTATGGAAATATCTTCTGGAACTCTAATTCCACACTCTTGTAAGTAACTTGATGCTTCTGCAGCGTAATAATCTGCTGAAAATACCAAAGCTGTATGTAGAGTGTCTTTGCTTGCAAGTTTTTTATATATTTCAAATCTTTCTTTTCTTATCTTTGGTAAAGATATTCTGTTTTCTAAACTTAGGTTTATATTTTCTTCTTTAAATGCATTTTGGCAGCCTTTAAAACGAGCTTCATCCGTGCCAAAAGAAAAAGTATCATTTGAAAGAAATACTACATTAGTATGACCCATCGATATCAAATGTCTACATATTTGATATCCACCCTCTTCATCTTGAAGGCCTATATTATAGTAATTATCAGCGCAACAAGTAAGATGTGAGTCAATAAAGACTACTGGCTTTTCTATATTATCTAATATCTCAGGCCCTATTTTATCGGGAACCCAAAAAATTATTAATCCTTCAAACTTCCATGTTTTAGCAAGACGAAGTACTTCGTCTTTATCACTTGTTGTATACACCATTAGAAAATAACCGTTATCTTTAACTTCTTGTTCTATGGCACCAAAAGCAGCTGAAGTAAATGGATCTTCAAAAACTGTTTCATCTCTTCTTGGTTCAATAAACATAATAACGCCAATAATACGAGAGCAATTGTGTGCAAGAATGACAGCACCCATGTTTGGGGCATAGTTATATTGCTTAATGTACTTTTCCACTTTTTTGCGTGTTTCTTTAGAAACCCTTGCATAGTTGCCATGAATAACATTTGCAACTGTGGTAGGACTTACTCCCGCTTTTTTTGCAATATCCTTAATAGTCATTATATTAACACCTTTGTAATCAGTTTTCGTGAAGAGCTAATTCTAAAAGTCGATTTTAACTAAATAATATAGCCTCAAGAACTTACAATACCTCAAGATATTTTAAACTTACAGTTAATTTCCTCTTAATTTATAAGGCTCTTTTCGTTACTGTAAGTGATTAGCCTCATTTTGCAAAACTTGAGGCAA
>CAZHNE010000280.1:0-2081 GCA_964533775.1 uncultured Spirochaetaceae bacterium
ATAGGGCAGTCTATTAAATCAGCATCTTTAGTTTTAATATCTTTTAGTTTATCTTCATCTCTTCCGCTAACACTTCCAAGATATTTAAATTCTTTAGCAAAAGTTTTATCTGGAATATTAATTACCATAACACCACTTTCTTTAATTAAATTATAGGAAAATCTGCTAGGAACTATACCAACCATTAACATAGGTGGATCAAAACTACAGTTACCTGCATACGCTACAGCTAATGCATTTTCTCTTCCATCTTTTCCTTTACAAGAAACCAAAACATTGGGTTTTGGAGCTAAACTGTTTTTCTTCATTGCTTCTTTTTTCATATTTTTACCTCTTTTACAATTCTATTATTGTTTATGACATTATTCAATAATTAAGTAGAATAAATAGGATGTTTTTGGCATAAGCCTGTAACTTCCTCTTATATTTCGTAAATTTAATAAAATTATTCGCCTATTATCTTGCTAGAGATTAATCAAAACGTTAAGTTAGTCTAGAGGAGAATATTAATGCGAATTACAATTTGTGAAGATAAAAAAGATTTAGGTGTTCAAGCAGCTAGACTAGGTGCTATAAAAATATTAGAAGCTATAGCAACTAAAGGCAGTGCAACAATAATTTTAGAATCTGGATCCAGTCAAATAGAAACTTTGAAAAATTTAGCAAGTTATAATAATATTCCTTGGGATAAGGTAGGTGTTTTACAAGTAGATGAATTTATTGGAATAGAGTCTAAGGATTCAATAAGCAATACTTCTTACTTGCAAAAACACTTCTTTGATCTATTAGGCGATAATAAAGTGAAATGGTTTAAACCTTTAGGTACAACAGAAAACTCTGCTAAAGAGATGAATGAAATTGCACAAGACTTAGAGGTTGATGTAACTTTTACTTGTATAGGTGAAAATGGTCATCTTGGCTATAATGATCCTCCTGCAAACTTCGAAATAAATGATGCATATATTACAGTCGATTTAGATTTGAGAAGTAGAAAGCAACTCGTTCGTGAAAAATGGTTCCAAAAGTTAGAGGATGTGCCAGAGAGAGCAATAACTTTATCAATTAAAAAGCTATTAAGATCTAAATCAATAGTTGTTTCTTGTCCTGATCAGAGAAAGGCACGGGGAGTAGCAACATGTTTGTTTGGTCAAATAAATCCTTTACAACCATGTACTATATTAAGAAGAAAAGAAGAATGTAATTTATTTTTAGATAAACCTTCTTCAATGCTAATTCTAAGTGATAGTCGACCTAGAAATTATTAATGGAAAAGATAATGGCAAAACATATACGTGACTATATTCAAATAGTACTCGGAACAATGATTACAGGTTTTGGAATAGCTTGCTTTGTAACACCAGCTAGAATAGCATCAGGTGGTGTTAATGGTATAGCTACCATTATTTACTATACTGTTGGAATAGATACTGGACTAACCATGTTAATAATATCTCTTCCAATATTTTTCATAGCAATGAAAGTGTTTGGCCCCCTATATGGTTTAAAGAGCTTTATTGGTATGGCACTACTTTCACTATTTGTAACGTTGTTTGGACAATTAACTAATTATGAAGGATTTTTAGAATATAGTGATAAGGTAGATGTTTTACTCTCTGCAATATTTGGGGGTGTTCTAGTAGGTGGAGGAATAGGCATTGTAATGAGAGCTGGCTCCAATACAGGAGGAACAGATATTTTAGCTCAAATTATAAGCAATTTTACTTCATTAAATCTAGGAACAAGTATTTTTATTTGTGACGGAATTATTGTAATAATTGGTGGAGTTGTTTTTGGTTTTGAAAGAGCCCTCATTGCAATATGTACTTTATATATTTCAGGACAAGTTGTAAACTACGTAGTTATGAGTCTTGGTAATGGATACGCTAAAACCGCCTATATAGTGAGCGAAAAGTACGAGAGGATATCGGATAGGATTATAAGTGAACTTAACCGTGGAGGCACGATTTTAGAGGGTAAGGGTATATATTCAAAAGAGAATAGAACAACCCTTATGGCTGTTGTACCTAATCAGTTAATAAATCAATTGACACAAATTGTTCACGAAGAAGATGAAAAGGCTT
>CAZHNE010000281.1:0-2071 GCA_964533775.1 uncultured Spirochaetaceae bacterium
AAATAAATAAGGTGGAAATAATACCTGTTGAGATAGATGGTGAAGAATTTGAAGTAAAGGTGAATACCTTTTTATCTACTGAGATAAGAAATAGATTAATGAAGAATATTCAACTTACTGCGACAGAAAAAAATGTTGACAAGTATGGTGGAGAAATTTTAGCTTTTTACTCTATTTTTAAAACTATAACAGATATCGATTTTGGAGACAGTTTAGAAGAAGGTATTGAATTATTTACTGGACTTAGTGATTTAGGAGTTATTGCTTTAATTGTTAATACTATACCTGAAAAAATGTTTCATGATATAACTACGGCTTTAGAAATGACTCAACAAGTGTTGGAGGAAATGTCAAAAATGAATGAGGTGAATTAATACATGGCTAAAAAGCCTAGTATTGGGAATTCTATTGATTTATGGGACGTAATAAGTGGAATGAATAAAAATTTAGAAGATGAACAAAAACAAGCTGCTAAGAAAGCAAAAGCTAGTAATTTTCAAAATTTAACAGCGATCTTTCAAAAAGAGATGCAGGATTTTATTAAAACTTCTAATTTTAAAATAAATAAAAAATATAGTAGCAAAGAATTAGAACAGATAGACGAAGCCGCTTGGCGTAAATACCAAGCTTTATATAATGAAATATTTGGGAAAAAATTGGGGCGAGCTCAGAAGACTGAATTTTTATTATTTTGGCGAGGCGGCAAGATTGATTTATGGGACCCTTATGGGACGGAACCTTTTTATCTTCAAGGGGATATTGAAACTAACGGAGTGATAGGAGATACAGATTCTAAAAAACAAGTTCAGGTAAAAAAAGAAGGCGGCTCATTTAGTTTAGGTTATACACTATCAGGATTAGTCCATCAGACTAAAATTTATTCTAATATTTATAGTAAAGATTTGGCTAGTGTTCTTAATGCTTATATACATATCTCAACTTTAGAAAAAATGCCAGCTTTTGACAAAGATTTAGTTTATTCTGACCCCGTGAAGTTTATGGCAGAATATCTTAAGCTCTCTGCTGCACACTGGTTTTTATTTTTTATACCTAGACTAAATTTGTGGATATCTTTGCCTCACGAATCTTTAATAAGTTTTGTGCAATCATTCCCTCAAGCTTGGAGATTAGGCCACCATCAGTGGTCAAAATCGACTGATCACGCGCCATACACACAAGAATTATGGTTTGATGGTTTTAAAAGTGATAAGATTGGAGTATTTGATGTTCCATTATCAATATACAGTTTTGTTCATAGTGCTTATCCACAAGTATTCTATGAAGCAAGAGGTATTATTGTTGGCAAACAGGGGCTTTCTCATGTAATACCAACAGCGGCTGCTTATAATCAAGCAGAAATTAGATATTATAACGAAAGAATAAATCAAGATTTTTGGGATATACATAATAGTTTTTTTGGACCGATTAATTATTAAACAATAAGTGAGGTGAGGACAATTGGCAAATAAAGATTTTTGGGCGTTGCTGACAGCGGGTTTAGATACTAAAGAAAGTGCTAAAGCAATAAATCAACAAATTAAAACAGATTTAGCAAAATCTTTAAAAGAAGTAGAGTTAACTTTTAAGCTAGACACTACTGCTTTTAAGGAAGTAGATAAATTTATTAAAGGTACTATTGATAATGTTCAGGCATTAAAAAAAGAAGTTAATGAACTTAACAAATTATCTTCACAAGTACCAACTAGAAAATTAGAAAATACAAATAATGAGCGTAGAACAAGCATTCGAGCAGAAGCAGCGTCTAAAGGCCTGGGCGAAGGTAATATTGTTAAAGAATTCTATGACCCTCAAACTAAAGAACTGACAGGTGCGATTATTGAAGTTAAAAATTATCGTAATGAAGTTGAGAAATTAAAAGTTAGTTTTCAAGATGGTATTTTGCAAAGCACTAGTTTAACTGCTGTAAGTGCGTTAAATGAAGAATTAAAAGAGAGTCAAAAACAAATTCAGCACAACGCTAAGGCTTGGAAAGATCTCGAAGCAGCACAAGTAAAGCAAGGGCCTGATGATGGTAGAGCCGCTAAACAGGCTGCTTTAGAAACTGATACTT
>CAZHNE010000282.1:0-2067 GCA_964533775.1 uncultured Spirochaetaceae bacterium
TAAAGCATCTTAAAATTAAACGCTGTAAAACATACATAGACTCTAATTCTAAAGTAGTAATCGATACACCAACAGAAGAATTTAAATTAGCTCTTTATAAAAAGGGTGATTACGATGTAGTAACTAAAAACATCGAAATGTTGTTATTCTTTGATGATAGTATATTAGAAATTAAACAACAAAAGATAAATGTTAAAAAAGGAAGTGTTTACGTTATAGCAGCGAATACACACTTAAAGCTTAAAAATAAAGGTGATGTTTTTGTAGCTACTTGCTAATAAACAAAAAAAGACTCAATCAATAGCTAGTATTATTATGCTAGCTATTAATTGTGCGATTAGGAAATTGAGTAAAAAGAAAATTGAACAACAAACTTTAAATTTATGCTATATTAATAACTCATCAACAAAAAGTAGTTTAATTTTCACATCTTTTTGTCTATTATATAGATACATTAGACATTCTGTTTTAAAATTAAAAAAAGGCTTACACCTCCAAAAGGAAGAAAGTATATGGTTAACGCAATGCTAGCTATTACAGTAGTAATATTTGCAGCTATGATTAGTACTAAAATATCCCAAAAAATAGGGATACCTACTTTAATATTATTTATAGCCCTTGGTTTACTATTTGGAACAGATGGTTTACTTAAACTTGAATTCGATAATTACGAGTTAGTTGAAATTATTAGTTCAACAGCTCTAGTTATTTTAATCTTCTATGGTGGATTTGGAACAAGGTGGAAAACAGCAAAACCCATAGCGGTTAAAGCATTAACAATGAGTACACTGGGAGTAGTGTTAACAGCTGGATTAGTTGGTTTGTTTTGTCACTATGTTCTTTACATTGATTTATTAGAAAGTTTTTTAATTGGATCTGTTATAAGTTCAACAGACGCTCCTTCAGTATTTGCAATACTAAAACAAAAGAAATTGTCACTCAAATATCAAAGTGCTCCTCTTTTAGAATTAGAAAGTGGAAGTAACGACCCAACAGCTTATATGCTTACAATAATGGTATTAGAAATGATGAGTAAGCCTCAAAGTTATGATAAGTACATTATTATGATAATTGTACAGTTTGTTGTTGGTATATTATGTGCTGTTATATTAGCAAAATTTACTATGTTTGTTATTAGAAGGTTCCACCTTGAAACAAACGATATGTCGTTAATATTTTATTTTGCTATGGTTTTATTATCTTATTCACTTCCTGCAAAGTTTGGAGGAAACGGATATTTAAGCACATATATTTTTGGAATAATTATTGGTAATAAATATATAAGTAATAAAAGAGTTATCATGCACTTTTTTGATGGTATTACAGCCTTAGTTCAATTAGGAGTATTCTTTGTATTAGGCTTATTAGCTATACCATCTCAAATGCCTAGTATAATGTTAATATCTTTATACATTGCTTTATTCTTATCATTTGTGGCAAGACCAATTGCTGCATTCTTAATTTTAAAACCATTGGGATGTCCAATGAACCAAGTTACACTTATATCTTTTGCAGGTATAAGAGGAGTTGCTTCAATTGTATTTGCAATTGTTGCAACAATGCATCCTGCAGTTGTAGAAAATGACTTATTCCACATAGTATTCTGTATAGTTATCTTTTCTATTACTATTCAAGGAGCTTTTTTACCGATTGTTTCAAAAATATTAAGGATGGTTGATGAAGGGGGAGATGTTTTAAAAACATTTACAGACTATGAAGAAGAAACAGAAATTCAATTTATTAGACTCCATATTGCAAAAGATCACCCTTGGAACAATTTTAAATTAAAAAACATAACATTACCTCCAGATGTAATAGTCTTAGTTATTATGAGAGGTAAAGAGAGAATTATTCCTAATGGAGATACCCTTCTTATCTCTGATGATGTTTTAGTTCTTGCAGCTCCTGGCTTTGATGATACAGCAAACATCGGTTTAAATGAAATTAATATTTATCCTAGCCACGACTGGGTGGATAAAGAAATTAAAGATATTAAAATCTCACCTAATGTGTTAATAGCAATTGTTAAAAGAGGAGACGAGGTTATTATTCCTAAAGGAGATACTT
>CAZHNE010000283.1:0-2046 GCA_964533775.1 uncultured Spirochaetaceae bacterium
TTAAGCCTATAAAAAACGAAGCTCTTTCCCAAAATGGCGTTGTTGCAAAAAGAACCATGAACACACTTTTACATGTTTTGGAAGCATACACCAATCTTTTTAAAGTCACTAAAGACAATAAAGTAAAAATTTCTATTATTAATATTTTTAACATATTCGAGAAGCATATTTACAACCGTAAGAAAAAGAGACAGGAGGTCTTTTTTGATTTAGAATATAATTCATTAATAGATTTACATTCTTTTGGTCACGATATTGAATCGTCTTGGCTAATGAGCTTAGCTTTAGATTTAATAAATGACAGTGAAACTACTAAAATGATTGACCCCTTATTAAAAGAGATGGCTGTTAATGTAATGGAGAATGGGGTTAACAAAAATGGTGGTGTTTACAATGAAAGTGAAAGTGGGAAAATAGATAAAACATATATCTGGTGGGTTCAAGGAGAAAGTGTAGTAGGTTTTTATAACGCATATAATCGTTGGGGAATAAAAAAAGGAAGAGATCTCTCAGAAAACTGCTTTCACTTTATTAAAAATTATATAATTGACCCTAGGAAAAATGGAGAATGGTTTTGGGATCTAGATAAGGATACTTTACCAAAAAGTAAAAAAGATATTGTAGAGCCATGGAAATGCCCATACCATAATGGGAGAATGTGTTTTGAAATGATAAGGAGACTACAAAATGATACATAAAAAATATTTTAAACTTAAAAAAAAGCAAGATAAGAAACTAAATAGAAAAAATAAAAAAAGAAAAGACTATAATGGAATATATCGAAGATACAAACATCCAGTCTTAACAGCTAAAATGATACCCCTAACATGGGTTTATGACTTAAACTCTAAAACCAACCCTCATTTTATGAAAAGGCTTGGTATTAATGCTGTAATGAACAGTGGTGCAATAAAATTTAATGATCAGTATTGTTTAGTTGCTAGAGTAGAGGGGTATGATAGAAAGAGTTTCTTTGCAATAGCGAGATCGTCTTCTCCTGTAGATAAATTTGAATTTGATGAAAAACCTATTTTGCTTAAAGATACTGATCCTAATGAAACTAACGTGTACGATATGCGTCTTACAAAACATGAAGATGGGTTTATATATGGAGTTTTCTGCAGTGAAAGTAAAGATAATACAAACGCTGACTTATCTGCAGCAAAAGCAGTAGCTGGAATTGTTAGAACTAAAGATTTAGAAAATTGGGAGCGATTGCCTAATTTAATAACAAAAAACTCCGCACAACAGAGAAATGTTGTTCTGCACAGTGAATTTGTCAATGGGCAGTACGCCTTTTATACAAGACCTATGGATAGCTTTATAGATACAGGATCCGGTTCAGGTATTGGCTTTGGTTTATGTCCAGATATAACAAATGCAGTAATAGAGCAAGAAATGATGACATCTCTAAGAAAGTATCACACTGTAACAGAGTCAAAAAATGGCGCAGGAGCTCCTCCAATAAAAACAAAAAAGGGATGGATCCACATCGCTCACGGTGTTAGAAATACAGCAGCAGGACTTAGATATGTTTTATACGTATTTGCAACTGATTTAAATGATCCCTCTAAAGTAATAGCAGAGCCTGGAGGCTATTTTCTAGCTCCAGAAGGGAAAGAAAGAGTTGGGGACGTTTCTAACGTTGTTTTCTCTAACGGAGTTATAAGGGATGGCAAAAAGATATATATTTATTATGCCTCAAGTGATACACGCCTTCATGTAGCACGTACAACAGTAAAAAAACTTATTGATTATACCTTTAATACTCCAAAAGATGCTCTTAGAAGCCATGATTGTGTTAAGCAACGAATTAGTTTAATTGAAAGAAACTTAAAAATATTAAAAGAAAATTAACTTAGCTTTTAATACCTTTTATTAAAAAATAACTTTATATTTACTTTAAAGAGGACTTTATGAAAGATAAAAAAACGTTTTCAATTCTAGGGGATTCTATTTCTACATTTGAAGGGTTTATTCCTAAAGAATTTGATTGTTTTTACCCTAGAGAGGGATACGATGTTGATTCAGTTGAGAAGACTTGGT
>CAZHNE010000284.1:0-2041 GCA_964533775.1 uncultured Spirochaetaceae bacterium
AATAATCTTTTTGCAATAAAATTAAAGCAGCATTAAATAAAACAAGAAGAATAGGAATAATATCGCGCTTCTCTTCATTTTCATAATATTTAGCTATAAATAATATAGTAGAAACTTTAACTAGTTCAGAGGGTTGAAATCTCGGTATTGGCCCTATTTCTAACCATCTTTTTGCTCCTAGTATTTCTACTCCATAGGATGAAAAAAGTGTTAGCAACATTAAAATAACAGAAATAATTATTAAAGGATAAGTAAACATCTTAATTATTTTAAAGCTTATAAAATGTATTATAATTGCAACTCCAAAAGCTAAAACTGCAAATATAAACTGGCGTTTAAGAAAGTAATTATGGTGTAACGAATGAAGTAAAGCTTCATAGTAAGAAGCACTATACATTACAAGTAAACCATAAAGGACTAAGGAAAAAACTACTAAAGAATAAACAAAAGGGGATATAAGAAAATTGTTAGATTTTATCAAACTTCTTTTTTTCACAATTCTCCCCCCTTTAGTTTTAACAATCCACTTTAAGCAACCTAAAAAATATACCAGTAATAAAATAGTAATAAAGCTATTACTGAAAACAATGTTGAAATTTTAAAAAATACAGAGACTATACTACTTTCACTTTCACCTTTTTCTTCATACATATGATGTATCGGCGCAATGGTAAAAACTTTTTGATTAAAAATTCTTATTGATATTATCTGAATTAACGATGAAATTAACTCAATACTTAGCATCATAGAAGCAATTATAAAAACTCCCGATATTTTCAACACAAAGACTATAATTACCAATAAAGAGCCTAATGCCATTGAACCACAATCTCCCATAAAGTATTTTGCTGGATATTTATTAAATTTCAAAAAAGCTAACAAAGCAGCAGTTAAACTCATCAGTAGTGTAAAAACTACTTCATTATTTTTAATAAACAGGGATGCTACAATTAAGACTAAACACAAAGGTAAGCTAACAAATCCAACCAATCCATCTAAACCATCTGTAATATTAAAAGCATTAACAAAATAAACCATCAAAAAAATTAAAAATATATTTTCTATAATTTTTAATAATAGTTCTTCTCCCATTAAAAAAGGTAGCCCACTTGATATTAAGTTTTTACTAGTTCCAAAGATTATAAATACAATAGCTATTATAAATTGCCACAACAATTTAGTTCCACTTTTAATTCCGTCTCCATTATCACTATCTTTTTTATAAAAATCATCAACAAACCCTAATAATCCAAAACATAAAACTAGCGCAATTATATAAAACAACTCAAAACTTTTTGGAGCAAAGATAAGGGATGAAATAACTGCTGATGATATAAATGCTATGCCACCAATATTTGGTGTGTTTTCCTTTTTAGAGTGAAAGCCTTCTAACTCAGGTTTAGTTTTGCAAACAAGAATCGAGGCTTTTTTCAACAACAATACCGAAGAAAAATAAGTAAGAAAATAACTCACTATAAAAGGAAGGAGGATTTTAGTAATAAAACTATTCACTAAAAAGCTCCTTGTAAGGTTGGAATCAATCTTTCTATAGCCATTGATCTTGAACCTTTAAGTAAAAACAAATCTCCTTGTTTTTTATTTTTATCCACTGCGTATGTTAAATCATCAAAGTTGTCACTGTAGAACAATTCGCCTTGATAGTTTTCCCGTTTTAAATATTTATAAGCATCTTCCATTTCTTTACCATAAAGAAAGGTACTTTCCATACTATTGGTGTAAACACTTTTTGCAATTGATACATGTGCTTTTCGTGAATTCCAACCTAATTCTTTCATCGATCCTAAAACAGCTTTTTTATTACCATCCCAAGAGACTCTTCTCATATAGCTTAAAATTATATTAGTAGAAATTGGAGATGCATTATAACAGTCCTCTATAACGGTTATATCTCCATCGACAATAGAACCTCTTCCTCGCATTGGAACAAACCTTGATAAACCTTCTAGAATATCAGTATTATCTAAGCCCATTCTTTTTGCGATTGCGATTGCACCAACAACATCCTCTAAAAGGTGTTCAC
>CAZHNE010000285.1:0-2038 GCA_964533775.1 uncultured Spirochaetaceae bacterium
ATGCAATTAAGTTTACACCAGTTGATGGTAAAGTAATAATAAGTATAAGTGAAACTCAAACAAGGTCTAGTAGTAATTTATTAACAATTCAAGTTAAAGACTCAGGTGTAGGGATAGATCAAGACAAACTAGATAAAATATTTGATTCTTTCTACAGAACAGGCAGTGTCGCTAAAGGTGGCATTGAGGGAACAGGTTTAGGATTATCAATAACAAAGGGATTAGTTGACTCTCTGGGAGGTTCTATAACTGTCCAAAGTAAAAAAGAAGTAGGAACAACTTTTAAAGTTGTTGTACCTATTAGGCGAACAGAACAATCTATAGAAAAGAAACAAAGTGTTTTAGAAGATATTGAAACTTATGATAAACTGCTAGAAAATAAAAACGTCTTATTGGTAGAGGATCATCCTATAAATGCTCTTGTAGCTAAAAAAATGTTAATATATTTAGGCGCTTGTGTTCATTTAGCAAATGATGGTTTAGAAGGATTTAATACTTTTAAAAAATCTTCTGTTAATTATTATGATGTTATACTTATGGACTTAGAAATGCCAATTATGGACGGATATGAGGCTACTAAAAAAATTAGAAAATTAGATAGATCAGATTCTAATAACATTCCTATTATTGCTATGACGGCTAAGGCTTTTGCAAAAGATGTTGAAAAATGTTTAGAAGGTGGAATGGACGCACACATTTCAAAGCCAATAGAAATGTATGAAGTTGCTGATAAACTTAGAAAGTTTGTTTGTTGGTAGGCTCTTATAATTTAAATGATTTTAAAACAAGAGAGCTTTAAGATTAATACATGTGTTTTTTTAAATCGTTTTAATTTCAACCAATCTAATTTCTTATACTATAAATAAACTTTCTATTTATCTTCTTTTATAAGTGTTTACCTTATTTAACCTACCAATGGTAAAGGAAAAAAGCGATTAAAGTTTAAAAAATTATTATGGAATTAGATATCCAAAAACTTTATAAATCTTAGATAAACAACAATTTTAAGCTATTTTTTAACTTCTGTAGTGCCATTATTAGTTGGCGGGAGGTTATCTTGAGTTTGAGAAGTTACATTTATGTAAATATGTTGCTCTTGACCTCTCGAAAACATCATATTGTATCTGTCTACTTGTCCACTTAGTATGAACAAGTCAAAAAGCACTCCAAAACCTGCTAATCCCAAAGTAACTAAGTATAAAAACCCCATGCCTGTTTTACCTAAATAAAACTTATGGGCACCAAAAACACCGAGAAAAATCAATAACAAATACGCTGTTAACTTTGATTTCATAAAAGCCTCCTTCTAATAGTGCTTTATAAATTATAAGGTAGGCTCTTTAATAAGTAAAGTTTTACTTTTAGTAGGATAAAATTATCAAAGCTAAAAGGGTGAAAAACCTGAAATTAAGGCTTAAAATAAAAGAAAAATACATTTTTAACTATTATATGTCATAAACTTATAAAGTTGATTTACAATAAAAAAAGCTACTACATATTGTAATAGCTTGTTTTTCTCAGTAATAGTTTTTAATTGTTAAACAACTGTTTTGATGCATATTTCGGCTCACTAGTAACGTTTATTCCAAGCTTTCTTAAGCCTGCCTCATCACCCCCTGTAGGAATATGAGTTAGATGAGCATCTGTACCACGTAACTTGCTTAAGTGTTTCATTCCTGCCTCTGCTGCTGGATTGCTAGCTGCAGAAACAGCTAGTGCTATTAATACTTCATCAACATCTAAACTTACTCTACTATCTTTTAAGAGTTCTTTTTTCATTTTCTTAATTGATTCAACAATAGATTTTGGAATTAAATCAAGTTCATCGGGAATACCAGCCAATGTTTTAATAGCATTAAGTATTAAAGCTGAGCTAGCATGTAGAAGAGGAGAATTAAGACCAGTAACTATATTTGAGTTTGGTAGTTCAATAGCTGCTGCAGAAACAATTCCGTCGTTTCCTTTCCCTTTTTCTATTCCATATTGTCTTTTTTTGTTTGAAGCACTTACAACATGACGGTCTGAAAGTTTAATATTA
>CAZHNE010000286.1:0-2031 GCA_964533775.1 uncultured Spirochaetaceae bacterium
GAGATGATTACACACGACTTGATTTGATTTCGTCTATCGACTGGAAGCATTTAGGCATTGAGGTAATTGCTTCTTTAAAAGATGGTATTGTTGCACAGAAAATTATTGATTCACTAAAGCCTGATATGGTGATAACTGATTTTTCAGTAAGAGGCATATATCCTATGTTACAATCATGCCCCATCTACCACACCCTTATATTCGGTGAAAGCGAAAAAGATATGAGTAGTACGCACAAAGCCTTTGGCTTAGGAGTATTTCAATTTTTCCAAAAACCTATAACTGTTCAAAAGTTTAATTTTGTTATATTGGAAATGAAAAAGAAAATAGAACTTGAAAGAAAAAACATTATTGTTAGTGGAGATAAGAGAAAGTTTATTGCAATTCAACTTCCTAAAACAACTACTAACAACTTAGCAAACTCAGCTATTACTTTTATAGAGCAAAATTACTCAAAACCTGTAGGCCTACAAGAATCTGCCGCATTTTTAGGTGTAAGCGAAGCTCACCTTTCAAGAGTCTTTAAAAGTGAAACTGATCTTAATTTTGTTAAATATTTAAATTCATATAGAATAAATGAAAGTGTTCATTTGATGCATGACAGTAGCTTAAGTATAAATCAGATTTGCAACTCTGTTGGGATACACAACCCTAGCTATTTTTCAAAAATTTTTAAATCCTTTTTAGGAACTAGCCCAAACAAGTATAGAGAGAGTTTTATTAAATATAATTTTAATGAATCTTAAGAATAAACAATTAATAAAGGGAGAGACTCCCTTTATTACTTGTTATTTATAATATTACCTTACCATTCATAACTTATTAATAGGTTTGTTTTTTAGCGATTAAACTTCTTTTTTATCTTCCTCTAGATAGTTTTCTAAGAAACTAGTAATCTTTTCCATTGTTTCACTAGAAACATCGTGTTCAATTAAACAAGCATCTCTTTCGCTCACCTCTTCACTAACATGAAGAACGTCTCTCAAAAATTTAACTAAAGTTGTATGTCTTTTATAAACCATAGCAGCATGAACTTTACCCTTTTCAGTTAAAGTAATTTGTCCATATGTTTCATGGTTAACATAACCGTCTTCTCTAAGAACTTTCATTGCTCTGTTTACACTTGGTTTAGAAACTTCTAACCTTTGAGCAATATCTGTTATTCTTACAAACCCTTGTTCGCTTTCAATATTAAGAATAGCTTCTAAATAATCTTCACCTGATTTATTCATCTGTTTCATAACCTTAATATATCTAATATTTAACTCTTTGTCACTCTCTAAAACCACTTTTTTAGCTTAGTCTAACAATTTTTACAAAATTATTAACTCTTTAGCTTAGAATAGCTGTTGATTTTATACTATTGTTGAGATATATTAGTTTTCGTTAATTGAGCTATCTTTTGCTGTAGTAACGAGATTAAAACAAATCTTTTATTGTATTCTTCTTTATTCCATATTTTTATCTTAAAGATTCTCTATATCTACTTTATTATAAGTGCAAAATGTGGCAAATTAGATTAAAGTTGAGTGACTATAATAAAACAACAAAGACCTTTACCTAAATTATCTAAACTAACATCGAACAACAGTTTTTGTTAATTTATTTATATTCACTTTGTAGTTATCGCTTAAAAATTTGCTTTTTCCTATTTATTATTTATTTAAATTGTGGCAAATTAGATTAAGTTGAATAACTATAATAAAATAACAAAGGACTTTACTTAAATGCCTAAACGTAACGATGCAACATATGTTTATGATGTGCAATCTTTTAAAAAAATATTCCCTTATATAATGCCTAGAAAGTGTGATTCACTTGTATTTATTAACTTTGACTTAGATTTAACAAAAACCCTTGAATTTATAAGAAAAAACCCTTCCCCTACATTAGGTAGGAAATATAGAGTGTTTGAAGTTTTCATAGCAGCATATGTTAGACTATTAATTCAAAGACCAGAGTTAAATAGATTTGTTATGAACAAACGTCTCTGGCAAAGAGACGAAATGAGTGTAAACTTTATAATAAAAG
>CAZHNE010000287.1:0-2029 GCA_964533775.1 uncultured Spirochaetaceae bacterium
TCTGCACCACTATTAATTTGCGAGAGAGCAAACTGAATTGATTGATCTGTTAAAAGAGTAAGAACTTTTTTAATTTCCTGTTCTTTATTTAACATGCTTAACCCTATATTAACGGACATTAAATTGCAAAACTGAGAAAGTGGACCTTCTATCCAACCTAAAATAGGATAGTGGTCAGTAAAAATTTCTTTAAATAGCTTTATAGCTTTCAATGAATCTAAACATCGCTTTGATTTAAAAGGGTTAAAAGGTTTCAATTGATGTATATGCTCTAATCTATTAAAAAAAGGCGTTTCACTTTTAAAAGATTCGTCGCGAAAAAAAGATAAAGGCGCTCCATAGTCATGTGTTTCTCTATAGGGATCACTAAGGGTTGAAAGAATATCAATTCCAAAGTCTTTTGCAGTTTTGCTTTGAGCAGCAACTAAAGCCTTATAATCAGAACAAAAAGTTCCATATTCAATATTAATATATTTTGCAGAAAATTTTGAAGTAAGAGTCATATTTGGAATTTTATCAACCTTATTCCCTGCTATTCTTTCTAAAACCCTTTCTTTAGGTGTCACTATTTATCTCCACGAAAATTAAATCCACTTTAGATAACAGAACCTTCACCCCCTATATCAATATTAGGGTGTCTTAGACTAATAAGCTGTTAATGATTTAATTATAATCGCCCCTAGAGTAGGGACGATTATTTTAGATTTATTCTTAGAACGCTGCGTCTGGTTCGTAGAATTCTGCTGCGTTATCCTTAACAACAAGTTCTGATGGTAAGATAACTGTTTCTTGTTTTCCTGATGTATGGAAGGCCATATCTCTATTTCCTTCAGCTATATCAAGACAAATTAGAAGTGCATCGTAGATCATTTTTGGTGGATAAGTAGCTGTAGCTTTTACAATAGGATCACCATCCATAATTTTCTTAATTACAACTTTAGATCCTGCTCCACCCATTGCGAGTTTAATATCATTTCGTCCACTTTCTTTAATAGCTTGTAAAGCACCAAGGAGAACATCGTCATCTTGGCAGAATAAAGCGTCAATTTTTGGGAACATTTGTAGGAAGTTTTCCATGATATTCAAACCTTTTTGAGTTGACCAGTCTGAGAATTCATAGTTTCTTCCACCTTGAAGGTTAACTAAACTTTTGTTCTTTTCCATTTCGTTAAAGAAAGCTGTCATTCTTTCTTCGTCAATAGGAACTGGCATACCACCCATAACAACGTAATTAGTTAAATTATTCTCTGTCATGAAGTCTCTCATGAATTTACCAGATTCTCTACCTAGACCAGGGTTATCCCCAGCTACATAAAGATGACCAAATGGAGCTACATCATCTCCAAATCCACGGTCCACAACTACACATACAACGCCTTCAGCTTGAGCTGCTTTAACACTAGGGTAAAGAGGGGCAGAGTCGTGTGGTAGAATTACTAAGTAATCCATCCCCCAAACTAATAAGTCATCTACGTCAGAGAGTTGTTTTGCATAACCATCGGCGTGAAGTACTTTAAACTCATACTTACCCTCATATTCTACTGCTAATTCCTCAACAGCTTTGTCAGCCCACCAACCAATACCACCGGTCCAACCATGGTCTGGAGAAGGAACAGCTACACCAATTTTAGGAATTGATGCCTTTTCAGATTGACCTTCTGCAAATGCGAAGTTTGCAACTAACATTACACATAATAGTGAAATAATTAATTTTTTCATTTTTACCTCCAAATGAATTTTTCTATTGCTTATTACTGTTGTATTGTAATAAAACAGCAATAATAATCACAAAACCTTTAACAGCTGGTTGTAGGAATGGACTTATTCCACCTAAAACTAGCATATTATTTATAATTCCAAGCATTATTGCACCTAAAACGGTTCCAGTAATACTTCCTTTACCACCACTCATCAAAGTGCCACCGATTACAACAGCTGCTATTGCATCCATTTCGTATCCAGCACAATCTGATGGGTTAATACAATTTAATCGACTAGTCCACATTAAAGCAGCTATACCAACAGTTAA
>CAZHNE010000288.1:0-1986 GCA_964533775.1 uncultured Spirochaetaceae bacterium
ATTCTACACTTATTTCTTTAAATTAAATAAACTTAAACTGGGGTTCAAAATCTTTATCTAAAGGATAGATTGGTCTATTTAAATGCTTATAACTTAAACTTTCAAAGATTTCATCACTGGAACCGGTAGTTAAGGCCATTATTGATTTTTTTGCTACACTTCTAATCTCTGGCTCTAAATATCCTAATTTAACAACTATAACTTTTCTTTCTTCCACTTTAACGCCTAAAGATCTCATGATATTTGGATCATAGCAACCTATGTGCTTATCCGATACTATAACTTCAACTCCATCAACATCTAACAATACTAGGTTGGTATTTTCTGCAGGCTTAAAATTTCTATATTTGCTAACAAGTCTAACTTTAGTAACAATACTTGTGCTTTTTAATCTGTCGTATTTAGAGCCTAATTTAATGCTCAATTCTGTATTTATTCTCTTGTCTATAAAGAGAGATACCACCTCTTTATCATAAAAGGATTGATATATTAAAGGAGGATTTAAGTTTTTTAACTCCTTAATCTCTAATATTAGTTTTAAAAAATTAGTCACATCACCTGAGGAGCCTGCTGTTGGATTGTCTCCAGAGTCAGAAAGTACAACTGGATAAACATTATTTCTTACATTGTCTAAGGCTTTATCTAAAGCATCTAAGGGCATTCTCGTTTCATTATAAAAACAAAACTCTTCTCTCTTTTTCCAAAATAGTTTAGCAAGTTCTAATACTTTGTTTTCTGCTTTACTCTCATTATTTTTTCTTACAACTAAAGCGGTAACCCCATTTTCACTTGTATCAGACCAAGGAAATCCTAAAAAGTATGAAAGAGCTAAGATTTCCTCATCATTTTCTTCTTCTTTTAATTGCGCAATAAGACTTTTCATTGGTTGGACTGAAGTTTCACTTTTTTCTCCTGCTACTAAAAAGGGAATATAAACAGCTTTCATAACAGGTTTAATATTTTTCTTTAAACATTCTATTACAATATTTGCAGCATGAACTCCAGTTTGAAAGGTATCAGTGTGTGGAGCACACTTATACCCAACAAAAGCATCACAATGCTGAATCATTTTTTTTGTAATTGTAGCGTGCATATCTAAAGAAGAAACTACTAATATATCAGGGTAAATCTCTCTTATTGATTGCAAAAAGTCACCCTCTGCCTCCCCAATATCCTTTACTCTCATAGAACCATGCAATGATAAACAAATAGCATCTAAGTTTTTTTCTTCTTTTAATTTTGTTAAAAATTCATTCTTCAGTTCCAAATAACATTTCTTATCCCAAACTCCGTTTGGAACAGCTCTTGCTAATAAGGTTGGAACAACCTCATAATTATTATCTAATAATGTTGTTATTATTCCTGAGAGAGAGTCTTCTGCCATATTCTCAATAAGAGAATCTCCTCTTTTTACCCAAATATCATCCCTATTTGTAATAATAGGATTAAATGTGTTTGATTCATGGTGCAGGCCACCAACTAAGATTCTTTTTTTCATATGTGCCTTATTTTCTTTTTAATTAGGTAGACCTAATCTTTATTTAATTAAGTTTTTTACAGCTTTTACTTTATTACCATCTACTGTTTTAATTGAGAACTCAGGTTGTCTTAACACACCTCCCATAAAGATATGATTCGGTTTATATAGCATTTGTGATTGCTTTTCCTTTTTTAAACTTAAATGGTATTCTTTAGCACCAAGCTCCTTATTTATAAACTTTAAGTTTCTTTCACTTATTCCACCTCCGGGCATTACTATAATATTGTCTTTAGCATAGCTAATCATTTCTTTTAAAGTAATTATTCCTTCCATGGCTGTTGCTTCTAAGCCGCTTGTTAAAACTCTTTCAACTCCTAGTTCTATTAAAGTTTGAAGAGAAGTGATAGCAGAGGGGGTCATATCAATAGCTCGGTGAAAAGTCACCTCTAAAGGCCTTGCAGCTTCTATTATTTGTTTACTCCTTTGTTTATCAATAGTTCCATCTG
>CAZHNE010000289.1:0-1970 GCA_964533775.1 uncultured Spirochaetaceae bacterium
CCAATTTAAGTCTCCAGGATTTAAAGTGTAACCGTCTAATACAACTATTTTCATATTATTTACCTCTTATTTTTTGTACGTATTCATATTTTATAGGAATAAGCTAAAAAGTCAAGAATAAAAATCTTGTATACATAATTTTTTAATGACAAGATAAATATTGTATGTTATAGTGTTTTTAGATAAAAAAATTAAACTTTGTATTCTTTTTAAGGAGGATAGCCCATGAGACAAAATAATTCAGTTGAATTTCTCAAGGAAAAAGCTATAGAAGTTAGAAAAACTATTCTAACTATGATTCATGAAGCACAATCAGGACATCCAGGAGGATCGCTTTCTTCTGCTGATATTCTAACTGCCCTATATTTTGATGAATTAAATGTAAGAGCAGACGAACCAAAGTGGGAAGATCGTGATAGATTTGTATTATCTAAAGGTCACGCTTGCCCAGTATTATATTCAGCATTAGCATTAAAAGGTTATTTCCCATATGAAGAAATTTATACTTTAAGAAAAGAAGGCTCTATATTGCAAGGACATCCTGATATGAAAAGATGTCCTGGTATTGATATTTCAACAGGCTCTTTAGGTCAAGGTCTTTCAGTAGCAGTCGGTATGGCAATTGCTGCAAAAAGAGATAACAAGAGCTACAGAGTTTTCTGTGTTGTTGGAGATGGTGAGACTAATGAAGGTCAAATTTGGGAAGCTTTGCAAACAGCTAGCAAATATGAATTAAATAACTTAATTGTAATAATTGATAGAAACAGATTACAAAATGACAACATTTGTGATGTTGTTATGCCATCTGGTGACTTAGCAAAAAAAGTTAAAGCTTTTGGTTGTGAAACACAAATAATTAACGGACATTTAATGGAAGAAATTACTAAAGCTTTTGATAAGATACGTAATTCAACTGTTAATAAACCTCATGCAATTGTTGCACATACTGTTAAAGGTAGAGGGGTTGCATTTATGGAAGATGTTGTTAACTGGCATGGTGTAGCACCAAATGATGAAGAATATGAAATAGCAATGAAAGAAGTGGAAGGAGGCTTAGTATGCAAATAAGAGAAGGTAAACCAACTCGTAATGCTTATGGAAAAGCAATTTTAGAATTAGCGGCTAACGATTCAAATATATTTGTAGTTGATTGTGATATCGGTAAATCTTGTAGGACTGTAGAATTTAGCGAACAATATCCTAATCAACATCTTAATGTTGGTATTGCAGAGCAAAATGCGATGGGAGTTGCTGCTGGTTTGGCTACTGCAGGTAAAGTTCCATTTGTAACAACTTATGCAGTATTTGGATCTATGAGAATGCTTGAGCAAATTAGACAAGAAGCTTGTTATCCTGAACTAAATGTTAAAATTGCATGCTCTCATGGTGGATTTACTCCTGCTAATGATGGTGCTTCTCACCAAGGAATAGAAGACATAGGTATATTTAGAACTATTCCAAATATGACTGTTGTTGCTCCTGGTGATTATGACTCCGCTTATAAATTAGTAATAGCTGCTGCAAAATATCCGGGTCCTGTATACCTACGGTTTACTCGTGATGCTATTCCATCAATTTATAACAGTGAAGATAATTTTGAAATTGGAAAAGCTGTTGAATTAAACAAGGGAAATGATGTTACAATAATCTGTTCAGGTGATATTCTTTCTAAAGGTGTATTAGCCACTCAACAATTAGAAAAAGAAGGCATCTCTGTAAGACTTTTAGATATGCATACTATAAAACCACTTGATAAAGAAGCAGTATTAAAAGCAATTAAAGAAACTAAAGGAATTGTAACAGTAGAAGATCATAATATAATTAATGGTTTAGGTAGTGCAGTTGCAGAGATTGTTGCTGAAACAGGAGGCTCAATAATAAAGAGAATTGGTATTCAAGATCAATTTGGTGAATCAGCTCCTTATGAGCGTCTTTTAGAAATGAATGGTATAACTGTAGAAAATATAGTT
>CAZHNE010000290.1:0-1963 GCA_964533775.1 uncultured Spirochaetaceae bacterium
TTTCCCATAAAGCACTTCTATAGCCATCATAATATCCTTCGTTGTTTGCATCTGCCAAATCTTGTCCTATATCAAACCCATTAAGCATTTAATCACCCTCTTTTAAATCAAATGTCCTAGCAATATACTTAACTGCATCAAAATTAAAAAACATTCTATATCCATTTTTATGAACTTCATAATAATTATCTTTTACTACTACATCACTTACTTTTGAGATTTTTAATTCTTCCCTATCTCTAAAAACTACTATTATTTCATACATACAATCTACCTCCCATCCAATACCTTATTTCTTCCTCCGATAACCCCATATCCCTATAGGTCTTTTCTAACCTTTGCTTGAGTAGTAGGTCCAATTTCCTGCCATCTCTCCCATGCACTCCCTTTGTGCCTTGGTGGCACTCTTTGCATAGGTTTATTACACTCTCTATAGTCTCGCATTGTTTTCTCTTGCCATTGCCATGAATGATATGATGCAGATGTTGGCCTGGCCTCTGGCAGACTTCACACAATCCTTTTGACCGTTCTAGCACTGTATCAACTATTTGCTTGTTCATTGAAATACCTCTCAATCTCAATCCACACTTCGGGCAATATCTTGTCTTTAATTCGGTATGCTGTTTCTTTATCTAGCTTTATTGCTTTTATCATTGTTTCATAATCCATTACTCCACCTCTCTAAAGTTCATATACTTAGGTCTTTTAATAACTGGTATTGTTCCAACTGCTCCATTTCTTTGCTTTTCTATTATGATGTAGCTTAATTTGTACTGCTGCTCTTTTAAATAATCAAAAAATGTTGTAGGGTATACACCTTTTGTTATTAAATCTGATATTTCTTTATCCTTTGGCTCATGTAGAAATATTACATTATCGCTATCTTGTTCTATTGCTCCTGATTCTCTTAAATCCGATAATTTTGGTCTGTTTCCATCAGCATCTCTATTTAATTGGGCTAACATTACAATCGGTATTTTAAATTCAAGTGTCATCATCTTTAAATCTCTTGTTATTACTGCGACTTCACGCTCTCTTGATTGCTCTTTATTTACACTTTTTAAAAGTTGTAAGTAATCTATTATCACTATCTCAGGCTTATATTTTCTAACCTTACTTCGTATATGTTGAATGTTTCTCGATGTTTTATCTAAGATTAGATTTTCATATGAATATTGACTTGCTACTCTTTGAATTCTTCCCCAATCCTCGGGATTGTCTATGTTTCCTAATCTCAATCTATTGCCATCTACCTCACTATTAGCTGATATAATTCTTTCGCATAGTTGGGATGTTGACATTTCTAGTGATACAAACATTACCTTAGTGCCATTTCTTGCCAAATTAAGAGCTATTTGCATTCCTATTATTGATTTACCAACCCCAGGTCTAGATGCTATAGTTGTTAGTTCCTCTTTGTGCAATCCTGCTGTTATAGAATCAAATTTAGTTAATCCTGTATAAAGTTTTTTATCATCTTTGTTGTTATACCTATCTTCTAAAATCTTATAAGTAGCTATCATTGATTCTTTTAAGGTTTCTACTTCATCCTCTGCTACTTCTTTAATGTTTTGTATAGCCTCCAGGATATCGTTCTTAATTTGTGTTATGTCTTTTGAGTGATCTATTGCTAAATCTTTTATAGTGTTAGTAATTGCTAGAAGTTGATTTCTAGCTGATTGTTCTTTTAGTGTTCTGATATTCTTTTCAATAAGTGCAGTAGTGGTAATCGAACTACTCACTTTCGCTAAATCCATAACAGATATATCAGATATATTAGTAATGTTGTACATTGTGATGTCTTTATCTTTAGCTTTTAAATCTTTCATAGACTTAAATACCTTTTTACAAAATAGATCAGTAAAATCAACTTCTAGCAAATCATCTATTAAATTGTGTGTAGTATCATCTATTAAAAAACTCCCTACTATTTCGTATTCAATCATAGTAATCTCTCACTCCC
>CAZHNE010000291.1:0-1961 GCA_964533775.1 uncultured Spirochaetaceae bacterium
GCAAGCTATGCTTTATAATTATATATAGGCTTTATTATATCAACAACATATACAGTGTCATTTATTTGATCTAAAATCTCTGCAATTGGTTTATAAGCTGAGGGGCTTTCATCAAGAGTGCTTTTGTTAATACTTGTTGAATAAATACCTTTCATTGTTTTTTTAAAAGCATCTATTTTGAGTTTCTTTTTAGCTTCAGTTCTACTTAATACCCTACCAGCTCCATGAGGGGCTGAATAGTTCCAATCACTGTTTCCCTTACCAACAGCAAGAATAGAACCATCTCTCATATTAATTGGTATTAACACTTTTTCATCTTTATATGCTGATATAGCCCCTTTACGAATAACGTTATCTTTAAAGTTTATATAATTGTGAATAGTTTCAAAATATTTAAACTCGTGTAAATTAGATTTAAGTAAATTTGTTAATATAATATCAGCCATTGTTTTTCTATTTAAAGAGGCATATTCTTGGCAAATATTCATATCATGAAGATATTGATCTCTATATTTGCCAGTAAGGTAGCATAAGTCTCTTGGATAATCTGGCTTTAAATCCCGATATTCATTTTCTAAGGCTTTCAAAGCGGGTTTTATTTTCTTATGTTGTCCCTTTCTTTCATAACTTTTAATAATTTGATCTCGTCTATTAAAATAAGATTCTTTATTGCTACATAAATCAATTGCTAAATTTTGATAAAATCTAGCTACTTGCGTACCTAAGTTTCTACTACCTGAATGAATTACAAGATATTTGTTTTTCTGACTATCTTCGCCTACTTCAATAAAGTGGTTTCCTCCTCCAAGAGTTCCTATACTATTTTCTAACCTTTGAAAATCTTTCAAATCTTTAAGCATATGTAAATCTTTTAACTTACCAAACTTTACAACTTTGCTTCTGTGTGTATTTCGTCCTGAAGGAATTTGTTCATTGATTATTTTATCTAGTTGAGAAAGGTTGATTTCTCTTTTACCTAATTCAATAGTTAACATTCCACAACCGATATCAACTCCAACAATGTTGGGAATTACTTTATCTTTCATATCTGCTGTAAAGCCAATAACGCATCCCATGCCAGCGTGCACATCTGGCATAATTCTTACTGTTGAACCTTTTATAAAATCTTGATTCAATAAAGTTTCTATTTGTTCTCTTGCACCATCTTCTAAACTTTTTGCAAAAACTTTAGCTGAACCATATTTACCTTTTACTATCACTTAATTCCTCACAATTGTTTTTTTGAATCATTAATCACAAAGGATTAATATACTTTTAAAAAGTGCAGTAGATTTCTTACTAGTAGTAACACTTGTATCTCAATTTTTTTCCTGTTTTCTAGTTTTATTGTTTTTAAGCACTTTCACAAATCTTTAAGTAAAATAAATAGACTTGCAAATTATTTTTAATACTATAAGTTATATAACTATAGTATAACATTAACGTGTAAAAGTTTCAACAAATCTAAAACCATAAACATATTAATTGCTTATTATGTAAGGAAATACCATCCATTATCAGGATTAAAAGATTTTGTTTGTTTTATATATTTTTGGCTTTTTATATTTTTGAATTTAATGTTCAAGGTTGTTAAAAGCCTCTAAAAGTCTTTCTATAAAGTCTTACAAAAAAAGAAGGCTAGTTTGTATTTATTCAAATATACTATAAACTGGAGGACTTATGGCAACATTAGATTCAATTTTGCAAGAAGGATTGCTTGTAGATAGAAAATGGCTTAGGCAGCGTGGAATAAATGCAACCACCGTGGACTATTACCTTCGGAGCAATAAGATTGATGCTTTGGTTCATGGCCTATATAGAAAACCAGGTCCCCCGTTGAAATGGCAAAACATGATCTACTCCTTAGCTTTACTTAGTTATACAGTCCATGTTGGTCATATGACTGCCTTAGAGCATCATGGATACGCCCATTACTTGAAACTAGGTGTTACTGAGCGCAT
>CAZHNE010000292.1:0-1961 GCA_964533775.1 uncultured Spirochaetaceae bacterium
TTGGGTTCCTGACAATACAAAAACAGCTGTAATAAGTCGTAAATGCTATGATATTAAACTTAATAGGCTATATCGGGAGATGGCAAGATTTTATGATGTTGCAATTATTCCAGCAAGAGTAAGGTCTCCCCGAGATAAGGGATCTGCAGAGCAGTTTGTAAGAGAAGCTGAAACATGGATTCTTGAAAAAGTTAAAGATCATAGTATCTTTGATAGTTTTCAGGAATTAAATACATATATTTACAAATTAACACGAGAATTAGCTGGTAATATTGATCCTGATAAAAAGATAAAAGTAAGTAGAGAAGATATTTTTCTCAAATATGACAAACCCTACTTACTCCCTTTGCCTGCAAATGACTATGAGGTTTATGATTTAAAAACAGGTGCTATTTCTAATACCTATGCTGCATTATATAAAGGTTGTGAGTATACAGTTCCTTGTAAATATGCATTTAAACCTTATGAGTTGCATGCTAGGCATAATCTAATAGAAATATACATCAATCACATTAGAGTCGCAACTCACCAAAAGGCTAACGCCGATATTCATCGAGTTTCTTGTGATGAGCATATGCCTAAAAAAGATTATTACTACAAACTTTTTAACAATATGGACTCATCAGATTATAAAAACATAGCTTTTGAGGTAGGGCCAAACACATTAGAAGTTATTGATTATTGGCTTAATAAATATGATAAACCTCAACAAGGTTACAAAATGTGTTTTTCAATTATTAATTTAAAGGATAAGCATACCTCAGATATTGTTGAGGCTGCTTGTAAACGTGCTCTAAAGACTAGTACTGTAACCGCTAAAGATATATTAGATATTATTTGTAATAGGTTATATTTAGTTCCTGAGGGCGATAGTGAGTATAATTTTAAATCTAGGAATCCTGTTATTCATGAAAACATTCGTGGTGAATACCAATAAAAGGAGGTAGTGAAAAATGGATCAACAAACAAAAAACAAGTTAACAGAAATGAGATTAGGTGCTATGCGAGATGAAATAGAAAGACAAGAAACTTTTAGTAACACCTTAGAATCATCATTTGATGAAAGAATGGCCATGATAGTAGATAGACAATGGGATAGAAAACAAGATAATAGGCTAAAGAGATTAATTAAAAATTCTGGTATTAGAGATTCTTCTGCCTCTTTAAGTGAATTTATTGAAACAGAACATAGAAAAGGCTTAAAAAGTAAGTTAATACAATATGCCTCATGTTCTTGGATTTCAAACCATTTAAATATGATTGTAACTGGACCTACAGGTTCAGGAAAGTCGTTTATATCATCAGCTTTAGCACATGAAGCTTGTGTACAGGGTTATAAAGTAAAATACTATAGAACTACAAGATTAGCTAAAGAACTAAGCTTAGGGTATGCAAATGCTAAATATGAAAAAATAATGGGAGAACTCAAAAAATGTGATCTATTGATATTAGATGATTTTGGCTTAGAGCCTCTTTCATTAAATGCTGCTCAAGATTTACTTGAAGTTATTGATGATAGGTATACTTTTCATCAATCAACACTCTTTGTAGCCCAAATTCCAGTAAAAAACTGGCAATCAATATTTCCAGATCCAACAGTGGCTGATGCTTCTCTAGATAGAGTCACTTACAATTCAATCAGGGTAAACATGCAAGGCTCATCAATGAGAGAAAAGTTAGGAAAGGAGCAGCTAAAAAAATATAAATAACGAATAAACTGAACAAATGGTAAGGGATATTAATAAATATTTTTATTCTTTACCATATTTTCTAGCTAAAGGATAATTTTATTAAAGACTTACAAATAATTTTTTGATAAAGTTAATTAAAGGAATTTAAATCTGTCCTAATGGCGCATAACAATGTCCAAATAGTCGAAGAACAGTGTCCAAAGTCAGTGGAATATGCATTATCCTTTATCTTTATTTTTAATACTGTTGAAATAATATGCCTCCAAGTTA
>CAZHNE010000293.1:0-1925 GCA_964533775.1 uncultured Spirochaetaceae bacterium
AATGAAATTATAATTTGTCCTTAATTTTATGAAAAATATTTAATTAAAAAAATCGCAGTATTTATCTGCCCTTTTTTCAATTAAAACTATTGCTATATCATCTTATTAGTAAAAAGAGTACAATATATTTGAGATGCTCACTATGTTTTCACTTAGGATTCCAATTTTTTTGATATCATTAAGAACTCCGCAATCAAATGACAGTATGGAACTGCAGTAAAGCACTCGTCCAATACTCTATGTATTGGGATGTTATTTATCGGAGGGACTATATGACTAATTTAAAAGAAAATTTATTAGTAAATCGGATTATTGCTCTAATTGTTGGTGGATTGCTTGTTTTTGCAATCATGAGCTTTACTGTAGTAAAAACACAAGAAAAAGAAAATGCACAACTTGTGGCAGCGTTAGAGGTTTCAGAGTATGAAGCAGGAAGACTTCTTTCAGATGCAAAAGCACAAGTTGAAAGTAAAAATTATGAAGAAGCTAAAGTTATTTTAAATAAACTTTTTTCTAAGCAACCGGGTTCACAAGAAGCTGTTGAAGGAAAAGCCCTTATTATAAGCATTGATGAAACTCAAGCAATTGCGCAAACTATGTGGGAAGAAGCTTTACCAGAAATCAAAGAACAATGGTATTTAGATTTGGCTGCTGAATTACTTGCTAAAAGTGATAAAGAAAGAGCTGACTTAGAAACTAATTTAGAAAAAACTATTGATCAAGCTTGGGATAAAGAAAAATCAAAAGTTCAAGAGAACTGGGAAAACACTAATTCATAACTCTTAAAACAGAGATTAAAAAATGTATCTATTTAATTTTAGATACATTTTTTTTATTCTTTTTATTTAAATTAAGACTAATTGCTTACTCTTTTCACAACAAAGGAAAACAATAAACAATAAGCTTTGATTTTTCTCTTAGTTTGAAAGCTGCTTGCTAAGTAAATCAGGTCGATTTGTTGTTATAAAGTCCACACCCATAGTTATAAACTTTTTCATTCTAATTTTATCATTCACAGTCCATACTCCAACACCTAAGTCATTTTTCCTAAATTCATCATAAAGTTCTTGTGATAAATATTTATAATTTATACCCACATATTCTACATCAAGGTTTTTAATATACTTTGCTATTTTTTCAGAGGATGTTGATGGGAAGGCAGAGAAAAAGCCTTTACTAACTAAAGCACCTAATTGTAAATCTGGAGATAATAGGTTTAACTTTTTCAAAGTAGGAAAGTTAAATGAAATAACAATAGTTCGCTCCTGTATAGAATGTTTTTCAAGTAGCTGAACCAATTTTTCTTCAATCTCTATGTACCTAGAATCATCTTCTTGAACTTTAATTTCAATTTGATACTTTATAGGAGTAGCAGATTGTTCTTCAATTAAAGTAATAACCTCATCTAAGGTTGGAATCTTTTGAAAGCCAAAATCATGTTTCCCCTTTTTGTATGTTGATGCACAATCAAACTGGGATAATTCTTCTGCAGTATAGTCAGAAATAAATCCTTCTTCTCCTGTTAGACGCTCAAGAGAAGGATCATGAAAAACCATTATGATTCCATCTTTACTTAAATGTAAGTCTAGTTCTATCATGTCGATATCGTATTCTAAAGCTTTACTAAAAGCTGCTAAACTATTTTCAGGAGCTATTTCAGCACCGCCTCTATGGGCAACATTGCTAACAGAAGAGCTTTCTTCTGATTTAGAAGCACAACTTATTATGAATATTGATACTAATGATAAGAAAAATATAAGAAATATCACTTTCTTTGTGTATGTTGAAATGTTTTTTAATTTAATCATTCTTCTCCTCTTTTTATATTAATTTTAAAAGTTACGAGTTAGAGAGCTAAAAATTAGTAAAATTTTGGCTCTTCTAAACCTTTTGTGGGTTAAAAGGCCTATTCATTCTTAACTAAC
>CAZHNE010000294.1:0-1918 GCA_964533775.1 uncultured Spirochaetaceae bacterium
ACAACATAATGAAAAGTAACGAATATTAATGTGTTATTCTTTTTTTGTTTGGGATGTTTACTATGACTTTAACTTTGCACTATGTTATTGCAACTAAACTATTTTGCCTTATTTGTGCTTAAGTATTCAATTAAGTAGATTTACGCTAGAATTGTGTTGTTATGCTTTTTTCTTTACTTTTGAAAATTTCATACTATAATGGTAATAACAAATAATGTGTTATATTTAGATGTTTTTATAAAGAAACTGTTCTTAATTGTAACATTTTTTAACTTATGTGGTTGTTAATTATAAGGTGATTAATAAAAATCGTAATTTATATTATAAAAAAGAGGTGTTTATGAAGAAAAAAGCTTTTATTATTTTTGCTTTAATTGTTATTTTAGTTCCGATTAACTTAAGTGCATTAAGTTTAGATATTGGTGCTACAGCTAGGTATGAGGGTATGGTGGAGGATTTTGCTTATACTCCAGAAAATTTAACTGATTTTAGTAAATATTCATTTGGTCCTGATGTAAGACTTAAATTTGGTATTTTAGAAATAGCTGATGTAGCTCCAATAAATATAGATCAAAGTGATAATGATTGGTGGCAGTTCCATAATGTGCTTACAGTGGGAGTAAACTTTAAACTATTTAATTTTATTAATGTTGGAGCAGGTGTTGGTCCCGCATCCATAGTAAACTTAAGGTTTGTTAATGGATTTAAACTAGAGGACAAACTTGGAGATCCCTTTACTTTAGAAAGCTTCTTCTTTGATCCAGTTCTTTCTTATAAGGCAACTGTTGATGTATTGTTTGATGGTTTAACTTTATCAGCTTATTATATAGTCCAGTCAAATGGCGTTAGTATTCAAAATATAATTGATGACGGCTTTTCTCCAGAAAAACTAATGCCAGCAGATTATAATGATGGAACGGTTGGAGTTTCACTCCTTATTTCATTTTTATAAGAGAACAAACGCTTTGCTTGTTTAACAAATATTTAATAGAAAAAAATTGTTAAATTAATCTTTTAACCCGTATCTTTATGCGGGTTATTTTAATTTTTTTTAGTTGTGAAGAAAACAAATATTGGCTAAAAAACTTCTTTTAAAACTTATTTGCCTAACGAAATTATCTTGATAATAAATTGTTATGCTGTTAAATTAGAAGTGTTAATAAGGAGAAGAAAGTTATGAAGAAAACAAATATAGGCATAGCATTGTTATTAATAACAAGTGCTGTTTTTATTACAGGTTGTGCAACAAATGAATTTGCTGATGATCCCCTAGAAACAGTCCAAGCTCTTGATATAGAGAGATATTTGGGAAGATGGTATGAAATAGCTCGCTTTCAAAGTGGTTTTGAAAAAAATATCGTAGGAGCAACAGCTGAATATTCACTAAGAGATGATGGTAGGGTACAAGTAGTAAATAGTGGCTTTAAAAAAGATCTTGATGGAAAATATACTTCAGTTAAAGCTGTAGCTTGGCGACCAGATGACAATGTTCCTGGAGCTTTAAAAGTTAAGTTTTTTGGACTTTTCACAAGTGATTATTTAGTATTTGGCTTAGATGAAGAAAATTATGAATGGGCTTTAGTTGGAAATAATAAAAGGGAGTTTATATGGTTCTTATCAAGAACCCCAGAAATTGAGCCGGAACTTTTAGAGAAAATGAAAGAAATGGCACTTGCCCAAGGTTATGATTTAACAGACCTTTTCTTTGTTCCACAAAAAGAAAGAGAATAAAAGTATTATTACTTTAGACTAATTTTAACCCACACTTTGATGTGGGTTATGTTTTTTAACCAAACTATGAGTTTTATTAATAAAAACTTGTGTCAATTTGACTCTTTCATTGCTTAATTTACCCTCATATGGTATTTTTCTCTTATGAAGATAGTTTTTACAGGGGGCGGAACCCTAGGTCATATTT
>CAZHNE010000295.1:0-1916 GCA_964533775.1 uncultured Spirochaetaceae bacterium
TGGTATATTATGGAAGTCCTTCTTTTCTCCTTATGGAGCATTCCCAGAATTGATGAGACTGTTTAATCCCTCCTATGATATGCAACTATCTTCCAATCCAATGCTTCCAGTGTTGTTTGTAATATTGTGGATGTATACAGGAACTTACTTGATAATTTTCTTAGCAAATTTACAAAAAATTGATGTGGCAATTATTGAGGCTGCAAAAATTGATGGCGCATCAGAAATGCAAGCATTAAAGCATATTATTTTACCAGCTTTATCTGGAGTTATTGTAACAAGTTGTATTTTAGCTATAAGCGGATCTTTAAAGAGTTTTGACCTTATATATGTAATGACTTCTGGAGGTCCTGCAAATAGGACATCTGTCTTGTCTTTGTACATGTTTGAAAAGGCATTTAAAGGTGCTCCTAATTACCCTCTAGCTAATGCAATTAGTACTGTAATGGTTCTCATTAGCTTTGTTTTAATCATTTTAACTAAGAGAGTTGAAAACAAGTTTGGAGGTAGAGAATAATGCATTATATGGCTGATAAAAACAGTAAACGAGTTAAAGTTGGTTTAGTATTAACTTATGGTATTTTAATTATATTTACAATTTTAGCTATTTATCCTCTTCTTTGGTTGGTCTTAAACTCTTTTAAAACAACAACTGAGTTTCAGTTAAACAAGCTTGGATTTCCTAAAAACTGGGTATTAATTAACTATAAAGATGCGTGGGTAAGAGGAAAGTTTCCTACATTAGTACTAAACAGTGTAATTTATACAGGAGTAACAACTTTAGCTGTAATTATACTTTCTTTCATGGCAAGTTTTGCTTTTGCAAAAATCCCTCACAAAGCTTCAAAGCTTTTACATGGCTCTTTTATAATAGGTATATTACTCACCCTTCAATCAATAATGGTTCCATTGTTTTTAATGGTTAACTGGAGTGGATTATACAATACAAGATTAGGAGTTTTAATTCCTTATATCGGAATAGGGATGCCACTTGGAGTTTATTTAGGAACAGAATATATGAAGAGTATTCCTGATGCTTTAGTTGAATCTGCTAGGTTAGATGGAGCTACTTACTTAAAAATATTTCTTTCAATTATCGCTCCAATGGCAACTCCCGTTGCAATTACTTTAGCAATACTTACTGTAACAGGAACTTGGAATGAGTTTATGCTAATTAACATTTTAACAAGTAGTGATGCAATAAAGAGTTTACCAGTAGGAATTCAAAAATTTGCTGGAGCTTTATCCTCTGATTATGGGAAACAGTTTGCAGCTTTAACAATTGGTTTATTCCCAATGCTTGTATTCTACTTAGTATTTAGAAAAGAAATAACAAAAGGTGTTTCTGCCGGTGCTGTAAAAGGATAAGCAGAAGGTTTAATAGTGAATATTTCTTATTTTTAAATAAGAATTCAAAATAAAAAATATCATCAACAGGAGGTACTTTTGATGAAAAAAATTACTGCAATAGGTCTAGTAGTATTACTAGCGGTTTCTTCAATGTTTGCTCAAGGAGCAACTGAAAAAGCGGACGATGGGGTTATTGAACTAAAAGTTCTTAACTATATGGATATGTCTGAGCCTAATAGTATTAACGATGAAAAAATGATTTGGGACAGATTTGAAGAAGAAAACCCAGGAATAAAAGTTATTAGAGAAGACTTGTTTAACGAGCCTTTCCACCAAAAAACTGAAGCTTATGTAGCTTCTGGCAATTTACCAGATGTTATTTACATGTGGCCTAGTGGAAGATCAACAAGTTTACATTCAACTGGTAGTGTTAAAGACTTAACACCTTTCTTAGAAAGAGACGGTTTAATGGATACTTATTCACCTGCCGTATTAGCTCCTCAAGCTGGTGGCTATATTGGTGAATTAGCTAATGGTATTACAGCAACACACATGTTATATGTTAA
>CAZHNE010000296.1:0-1916 GCA_964533775.1 uncultured Spirochaetaceae bacterium
GAGTTAAGAGAAGTTGATACAACACCAGGATCTCTTTGTATTTCTTCTTCTATTCTCTTGGCTTCACTATAAAGTAAATCTAAATCTTCACTTATTAGAGTAAGCCCATAGTCCCCTCCACTTGTTGCAAAAGATATTAATCTGTCAATTCCACCGTTAGATACTTTAGTTGTACAATCTACTACTTGAGCGGAAAGGATTTTTTGAATTTCTAACATTATTTGATGAACACTTCTTTCTCTTTCATTTGCATCATTTAAAACTACATTAATATGAGCTTCGTTAGCAGGGTGTTCTCCTAGTAGGTTTTCTCCCATACCTGAATATATAACTATTGATTGTGCCTCTGGAGTAGCTTCTTTAACTAAAGCCATTGCTTCAATTGTTTTTTCTCTAGTCATATCTAAGCTATGACCTTGAGGATATTTCATGTAGATATCAAATTCTCCAGTATCAATGGAGGGAACAAAGGTAAAGCCTACAGCTGTAACAGTAAAGATTGAAAATACTAAAAACAAAATAGCTGAAAATATTATAAATTTAGGGTAATTTAGACACCAGTCTAAAGCTGTTTTGTACCATTTTCTTAGAGTGTTCATAACTCTGTCAAATATTCTTTCTTTAGGAACATCTGCAACTGGTTTTAATATCTTATCCATTAAAAACGTTACTACAGCTATAGCAACAAGGAGGGATGAGGTTAGTGCAAATATTAAAACAATTGATGTATCAAAAAGAATTGAACCTATTAGTCCTTGTAAAAAGACTAGTGGTAAGTAAACAACTACTGAAGTCATTACAGAAGCAAAAATGGAGGGACCTACTCCATCTGCAGCAAGTAATATGTTTTCTTGAAGAGGCCGGTTTCTCTGGTAGTAGTATTGATAAACCTGTTCAATCATAACAATAGATCCGTCCACTATCATACCCAAAGCAACAACTAGTCCTGTAATAGATAATACGTTTAAGCTAATGTTAAAGAGCCTCATTTCAATTAACGTAATAAGAATTGAAATAGGGATAGAAAGACCAATTATTATAGTTGCTCTTGCATCTCCTAAGAAGATTAAGATAATAAAGACAGCCATTAATAGTCCAACTAAACCAGATAAAACAACAGATTTTAGTGCCACAAGTGTGGTTTTACTATCATCCGATACTACATTAAAGGTAATCGCATTGCCTTTTCTTAGTCTTTCTTCTTCTAAAATAGTATTAAGTTCTTTTGAAATATCAACAACGTTACCATCTAATCTTTTTGATATTTGAACAACTAAAAGAGAGTCTTCCAAGCTGTCTACATAATAGTCAGTATGTGCTTGTGTTAAAGTAACGTCAGCTACATCTCCAACTTTAATTATTACATTGTCATACATTCCAACAGGAAGGGACTTTATATCAGAAAGGGTTTGAAAGTTCCCCTCATATCTAACATCTATTGTTTTCCCCTGATATTCACCTTCTCCAATTGGAAGTTTCACGTTCCCAGCTTGTAATACTTGATAAACAGTTGCAACACTAATACCTTTAGCAGCCAAGTCATCAAGTCTTAAATTAACATTAACTTCTAGTTTTTTACCGTTTAATATAGTAACTCTTGAAACACCTTGAATATGGCTAACTAGAGGGCGAAGTTCATTTTCAACGTAAGATGTTAGTTGAGCTATATCCCTTCCACCTTCTATTGTAAAACTAATTACAGGTAGCATGCTTGCTCCACCTACAAATACGCTAGGTTCTCCTTGAATGTTAGGGGGTAAGTCTTTAACTAATTGCGATATTCTATACCTTATCTCTGGAAGTTGTTCATAAGGATCTGCTCCATCTACAAAGTTAATTATAATCATGGAGTAAGAGTTGTTTGATTGGCTACTCATGCTTTTGTAGTTAGGAAGAGTTACAAAGTTATCTTCTAA
>CAZHNE010000297.1:0-1895 GCA_964533775.1 uncultured Spirochaetaceae bacterium
AGATTTAGGCTTTTTTTTGTAAATTGAATTCTGTAATTCTTTTATCCGTCGACGCGCATGGGCCATGCAACCGACTAAAACCAATCCTTTTAGTTCGCTACTTATCATATTGTTGCTTAAAGTATCAGCAGCTTCTAAGCCATCTTCTTCTTCAACTTCCTGAAGTATTCTTTCATTTTCTATTCTAACAGCACTTACATAAGCATTATATCCATCTACCTGGATTGCGCCAGATATTGCTCCTTCTATTAGTTGAGATGCTACTGCTGCTGATCTTGAAAGATTAAACATATAATATACAGCCTTGAGAGTTAGAGAATCACAAGAAAGGCTCCACATATATCCTAATTTAGAACCTTCTTTTGTTTTGTCCTTGTAATCAATAACTTTAAGCCTAGTTTCATCAGCATGAAAACTACACTCACTAAGTATTTTTGTTCTTATTAATTCAGCAAAGAAAGCTAATCTTTCACCAACTCTCATAAAGTTTGAGCAAAGTAGTTGGTTGTTAACAATATCGTAATTAGCTACAAGATTCATTTTATTAGTTAATAAGTGAAGAGGCTGACCATATATAACTTTATCAGCAATGATACTAGAGATAAATCTATTTGTTAATTTACCATTTTTTACAAAGTCATAAACCTTAGGGTTGTTAAAATTATAATCATGTAAATTACCATATTGATCTCTGTAAATGTAAGTTACAGTCTTTCTAGTAATGTTATGAGCTTCAATATAATCTAACTGAAGATTAGTATCGACTCTTTCAAATGTTAATTTTAGATTTGGATTTTCTCTTAATATCTTTTCTTTGTTATCAACAATAGTTTCTACTACATCTAAATGGTCAAATACCTTATTGTCTCTACCACAGGTTTTAACATTAGGCTGACGGCCTCTTTTTAAAGCCTTCTTAGTTGTAACAAGATCTTCTTCATAAAGACCTTTGGGGATATCTTCATTATTAAGATTTAAAGTGCAATTACCTGCTTCAGCAATATCTTCATTAGCAATCTCTTTTGGAGAGACTTGATAACTAAATAATATTTGCTTAAGAGTGTTAAGATCTGAGGATTTGAATTTTTCATTCTTACTCGCCCATTTATACATTTGACTCACATTGTAAGAATCTTTTAAAGAAGAAATAAAGATCCTTAACTTTTTGTTTTCATCAGTAGTTTTATCAAGTTCTTTTTCAGCAGTGGATTTTTGCTTGCTAATAATGTTAACAGTCTTTTCTAACTGTTTAGTTTTTGCTTTTTCTTCAGCTAATTTTCTTTGTAATTGCTCTATTAATTGACCTTTGTTCATAATGTTAGTATACTAGCTTTTGGTAGAAAATGCAAGCTTTTTATGTGTTATTTATCTCTTTTTTTATAAAAAAAAGCTTATTAAAAAGAAGTAAATCCCTTCAATAAGCAAGAGTTTTTTTGATTTGTTTTTCTATTATATGGAGAGTTTATTAACAACCTTTTTTCTCTCTATTTCATGCTCTGAGATAGGATCTGCTAAAAGACTTATAAGATCTTGGTAACAAGAGAGTACTGCTGATTTATCACTTAGTTTGTTTGGCCACTTAAAATAGCTTTCTACTTTTCTACTTATCATCCAGGCCCCACACCCCTGCCAGAAAACTATACGTATATGATTTCGACCTTTAGAACAATATGCAAACAAGGCTCCCTTGTAAAATTCTTTACAATTTATTGCAGTAGATGCTGCAACTAAAGTATCAATACCGCATCGAAAATCATAATGACCTAAATGAATATATATTTTGTTTTTGCTTAAACTTTTTAAAAAGTGATTGTCTTTATTCATTTGTCTTATCTCCATTTACTAATACTACATTCATTGAATTTTGATCAATTTCAAAAGCAGAAAAGGTGTTT
>CAZHNE010000298.1:0-1894 GCA_964533775.1 uncultured Spirochaetaceae bacterium
CAACAGACGAAATCGACAAGGGTTTTCCTAAATTTGTTACAAATAATTTATCTCTTACCTCTTTTTCGACTATATTCTTATCAATTTGAAGCTCATTTTTTACTTTTATGTAATTCTTTAACAATAATTTAGTTCGATCGGTATAAAACACTAATCTTTCTTTTTTCCCTTTTCCTGAAATAATAAAACTATTTTTATTTAAATCTAAATCCCTAACTGTTAAATTTAATGCTTCGCTTATTCTTAAGCCTGTATCGTATAATAGACTATATAGAATTTTGTTTCTAAGTGAGTCAAAATCTGTTACTTCTATAGTTAATAGTTGTACAACTTCCTTTTCTGTTAAAATTGAAGGAAGCTTTCTCTCTCCTCTTCGTTGTGAAATGTTTGCAAAAATATCCCTATCTAGTAAATTATGCTTTCTACAATATTTTATAAAACCTCTTTGGCTACTAATTTTTCTCGATATTGTGCTTTTACTTAATTTTCTATCTTTTAAATATTTTATATATTGTAAAGCTGTGTTTTGTTCCATTTTTAAAAAATCAATTTCTTGTTGGCTTAAAAAAGAAACAAACTCTAATATATCAGCTTCATAACTTTTTAAAGTTAAATCGCTCATATTTCTAATATTTTTTAAATATTGAATGTAATTATCAATTGTCTCTCTTATTCTCATACTGTTCCTTTCTCTTTTTAATATATCACGGTTAATTAAATTATTTCAAATACTAAAGCTTAGCTATTACATCTTTCAACTAAAGAAGGAGTGTATAGAGAGATAAAAAAATTAATTGGTATTTCAATGCCGCCAGTATCTATTATTATTTATAATATTCCTCTTGTTAACTACTCATCAACAATTCTTAAAGTTTCTAGACCTTTACCAATAGATAATCCATCTGCAGTAATATCGACTCTAAAAAGATAATAACCTGTAGAAAGGTCTGTAATATCTAAAAATGCTGATGCATTTACCTCCTTAACTCTAAATGTTTCAGTCCTTATAACTGTTTCATCATCATTTGTTAATATGTAAGTCAATTCTGGCGAAGTTAAAATCTGTTTTCAGGATACAGCCAATTCAAATTCACCATTTCCCTCTGTTAAAAACACCTCTATGTTAGCTTCTATTGTTTCATTTGCCAATATTGTTAAATCTTTAATACCGGCTCCAATAAGTTCTGAATCTTTATTGTAAGCCTCTGCTCTGATGCGCCAAACACCTTTTACTAAATTGTTTTGTGAACAATTTACATTTCACCTTCTGCTCCTAATTAACAAAAGTTAAGTTAAGATTTGTAAATTAAACATTTTAGCAAAGAAATTTAAAGCAAATCATCAACTGTACTTATAATATTGCAACCTTGCTTTGTTAATGCATAGCTTATGCTATTAGCTTTATTATCCTTAACTGCACTACTATGAACAAAGATATTTGTTCCACAGTCTAAGACACTTGAGATTGCTCTTTTACAATCATCCTCTTCACTACATTGAAAAATGATTAACGCATCAATTAATGAGCCAAGAATCTCATAAGAATGAATAAAGGAAAGTTTAGATGGTTTATCACTTACTTCAAATGGAGAGAGGTAAATAGCTTGATCATTATTTTGATAACATGAATTTAAAATAGAAAAACCACTAGCTAATAAAGAGAATGGTGTTTTGTTACCATCTAAAAAGCCTTTTTGCACTATTTTAGATATACCACCGAAGTTTAATGTTACTAAGCCTATTTTAGTTTGAGACAAGTTTTTCCCAAACATATAATAATCTTCAACTGAAGAAAATGTTGGATTATAAGAGCCTATAACACCGATATAATAATCAAAAGGAGAGGGAAAAGATTTTGTTGAAGCAAGTCTAAAGGGGGGAACATTAACTTTAC
>CAZHNE010000299.1:0-1865 GCA_964533775.1 uncultured Spirochaetaceae bacterium
GCTTTTACAAATGGAACTTTAATTGATGAAGAGTTTGCGGATGAAATGTTAAGGGTAAAAAACTTTATTCCAGCTATTAGCATAGAAGGATTTGAAGATGCTACAGATTCACGCAGAGGAAAGGGGACTTATAAATCTGTTATTAACGCTATGCAAATTTTAAAAAGAAAAAAACTAATATTTGGCGCATCCCTATGTTATACCCGATATAATACAGATGTTATTGGTAGTGAAGAATTCTTTGACTTTTTAATTGAGCAAGGTGTAAAGTTTGCTTGGTTTTTTACTTATATGCCTGTTGGAGCAAATGCAGTGCCAGAGCTTATGGTTACAGATGAACAAAGAGAATATATGTACAATCAAGTGAGAAAATTTCGCTCCTCAAAGGAACTATTCACAATGGACTTTTGGAATGACGGAGAGTTTGTAAATGGTTGTATAGCAGGGGGTAGAAGGTACTTACATATTAATGCTAGTGGCGATATTGAACCTTGTGCTTTTATACATTATGCAGATTCAAGCATTTATGATAAGACTCTTCTAGAAGCTTTTCAAAGTCCTTTGTTTATGAACTATCATAAGAATCAGCCTTTTAATAAAAATATGTTAAGACCTTGCCCTCTTTTAGATAACCCAGGTAGGTTAACTGATATAGTTAAAAAGTCTAAAGCTAAATCAACAGATTATTTTGAAGCAGAAGATGTTGAAACATTAAGTGCTAAATGCACAGAAGCAGCTAATAAATGGGCACCAACTGCAGATCGTATTTGGAGAAAAAGTAAAAAATATACCAAGTCATCTTAGCAAAGAAAAAGCTTAATACACTTTCTAAATATGTTAAAATTAAATAAAAAAACAATGTTTGATAAACTCTTGGTAGTTGAATATAAGGACCAAGAGTTTATCTTTGTTTTTCCAGTAAAGAAAACAGTTTTATTAGTTGTTTAAACCCCTCCCAGCAAACTATGTGAAGAATTACTCTTTAAGCTTCAAGTAACTCTATTGTTTGATTTAGCACTGATTTAGCCATGCTTATAGAAGAAGCAACAGTCCCCTTTTTAATATCTAGTGCTTTAGCTAATGTTCGTTGAGAAACATGCATGTTAAGCGTTTTACGAATTTTGTCTGCGTTGTTTAACATTGCCTTTTTATCCCAAGCAATTGAGGTATTTAGTTTGTTTGTATTGTAAAGATTTGATGTAAGTTTATAATTATTAATTAAGTAATTTTTATAATGTTTATTGTTAAGTTGGGTATACTTATCAAATCTCTCATATTTTTCACTTTGCAATTTTCTACAAGTTGAAAAAAGCGCTATAATCATTAATCTATCTGTAGAATAAACATATGATACTTCTTCAACATAGTTTTCTAAAATAGCATCTGGCATTGTAAGAAGTAAAAGCAATACACTTCTTCTTGTTGATTTTTTCTCAATGCGTTTTTTTAGCAAATTAAGATGAGAAAAGGTGTTATTGGTTATATTATCATTCTTTTTTTCTAGTATTTCGTTAAACAAATCAACCAAAGTTTTATCCAAATAAATATTATTAATATCTAAATGTTTGTAGTAATAAAGCTGTTCGTTTTCCTCAAGCTTGTATTTAAAATTAGCTATAGTTATTGGATTGTCGGTAGTTGAATCGTAAAATACCTCTTTTTCAAAAGTGTCACTATGCCTAACTGCTACCTCTAAGTTTAGATTATCGAATAAGTAATCATGTCTAAGTTTCATTTTATAATATCTAATAGATATTTTTATAAAATTCAAATAATATTTTTTAAAGTTATCGGAGTAGTTTTTATTAAAGTTATAAATAGTATTCCGAATTTTAGGACAACTAGTGAGATAAAAGTCAGAGACA
>CAZHNE010000300.1:0-1864 GCA_964533775.1 uncultured Spirochaetaceae bacterium
ATTTTATACTACCATAGTTGATGCTATATTAAAAGAATTTATTTTTTTGCTTGAAATAAAAAGATGGGTTGTTAGCCCAAAAAACTATTGTCTATTACAAGTTAAAGAAATATTAAACATCCAAAGTTTATAAAAGAGTTTATTGTGCCAGAGATAGATAAAAGCTATGTCTTGTTATTTGAGAGCTAAAAAAAGATAGTCTTCCTGATACAATTTATCAAAAAAAGACTATCTTGTTAAAAAAATTTGTAAGTTCTTTTTTTAAAGCAACTTAACTATATTTTATTTTTATAAAGCATAAATGGTATCAATTTCTTTTTTATAATACTCCATTATGATATTTCTCTTTAATTCTAATTTTGCACTTAATTCTTTACCTACTTCAAAAGGTTTCTCTAGAATAACAAACTTGTTTATTAATTCATGATTTTTAAAGCCTAATTTTGTATTAACTTTTTCATCAATTTTTTCTTTAATGTAATTGTAGATAAACTCTTTTTCATCTTGATATTTTTCAGTTATTTGTTCTAATATTTCTTTTATTAAATTCATGTTTGGAACAATCAAAGCTGATAAATATTTCTGATCTTGTCCAATTACAATTACATTTTCAATAAAATCAAGTTCACTTAATTTACCTTCGATAGGTACAGGTTCTAAATTCTCTCCACCAGAGAGAACAATAGTATCTTTAGCTCTACCAACAATAGAAATTTCATTGTTAATAGTTCTTTTTACCAAGTCCCCAGTATTTAAGTAGCCCTCACTATCTATTGCTAAATCTGTTGCTTCTTTATTGTTATAATAGCCTTTCATAACTTGAGGGCCTTTAACTTTTAAGACACCATTAACTCCGACCCCTACTTCATTATCATCGTCATCCACAATTTTAATTTCATACCCATCAACTAAATCCATAGTACCAACTACGGGTTTTATTAAGTTTCTAACTGTAATAATTGGAGCTGTTTCAGTCATCCCATATCCGTTTAACAAAGTGATTCCAATAGAGTTAAAGAAGTTATCTACTCCCTTTGGCATAGAGCCACCAGCACTAATGCCAGCGATTAAGCTATTTCCAAAAAAACCTTTAATTTTATTAAACATCATTTTTTTTCCAAGCAAGTAAAGAGGATAATGAACAGCCATTTTAAAAATACCATCAATTAGCTCAAAACCTCTAAAGTTTTTCTCTTTGTATCTTGGTAATAAGTTATGTACTTTGTTATATCCTTTTCTCAAATTACTAGCATTTTTAATTAAAGCTAAGCTTATGGTCTTTGTAAATTTGCTTGATTTGTTAATTTTTCTTTGGATTGTTCTATCAACGGACTGCCAAATTCTTGGAACTGATGAAAACCAATGAGGATTAACCTTTTGAAAGTCACTTAGCATTATTTTACTAATCGGCTTACTGTAATACATAGCTTGAGAAAAATATATTGCTACATATGCAACTGATCTTTCAAATGAATGCCAGATTGGTAAAACAGTCATCCATCTTTGTCCTGGTAAAAAACCACCATTTACAAACTTTTGTAAATGAGTAACTTCATGTATGTAGTTGTTATTAGTAAGCATAACACCTTTACATTTACCTGTTGTTCCACTGGTAAATATTATTGTAACCAAATCATCCCGTTTACCTTTTTCTATTTGTTTTATAACCTGAGTTTTTAAACTAATATCATCATTGAGTAGTTTTTGACCTTTTTCTAAAAGATCATACAATCTTACAATTCTAAAATCACTTTCTATATTTAACTTAGCATCTTCCATTAAAATAAGGTTTTTTAAATGGGGTAAACCGTTTTTTAACTTATTGAATCTTTTTATTGTTCTCGCATTCTCTACAAAACATGTT
>CAZHNE010000301.1:0-1860 GCA_964533775.1 uncultured Spirochaetaceae bacterium
TATAATTTTTTTTATTTTTTTTATTAAAAAATTTTTTTAGAATTTATTTTTTTTAAAAAAAGGGCAGATAATTATTGTGATTTTTTTAATTAAATATTTTTCATAAAATTAAGGACAAATTATAATTTCATTTTTGATTTAACAACTTTTATATAATTTTGTTACAAAAGTTTTTTTAAAAAAATATATTGAAAAAAAGGAATATAAAGAATTCTAACTGCTTTTACTTTTTAACTGAACTATAAGCGCCTTTTATTTTCCTAGAGTCATTAACTACAAAAATAGCTTCTTTATAATTTAAATTTATTAATTGTTTTACTTTTTCAACTTGATTTCGCTTTAGGTATAGTTTTAACAAATCCCTTTTGCCATCACGCCCTTCCCCTTTAACTACAGTTACTCCAAAACCATTATCTCGTAATATAGTAGCTAATTTTTTACTCTTTAAGGATGTCGGAACAATTATTTCGATTGAACTAAGACCAAAAGCTAACTTTTCTTCAAGCCATGAACCCAAGAAGGTGCCAGTTCCAAAAGCCATAACAAAGAAAAGTATTCTTAAAGGATCTTCTTTAAACCCAGTAAGTACTGTTCCTGTTATTAATAGCCATATAACCATGTCAATAAAAGCTATTATTGAACCTCTTATTCTCTCCCCTCTATAAATAAGCACTCTACGCATAGTAGAAATGGATACTTCAAGATTTTTCCCAAAGAAAATAAGAAAATATATACCAATTCCAAGATTATCTAATACATCCACAATTTAGTCCTCAACATTAAAAAGTAAATTAAAACAATACAAAAATAAATTAAAAAATAAAATCTCATTAACTAACTGAACTATAAGCGCCTTTAATTTTTCTAGAATCATTTATAACAATAACAGCTTCTGGGAAGTTTTCATCAATAATTTTTTTAGCAGCATCTATTTGTTTGCGTTTTAGATACAAGAGTAATAAATCTCTTTTACCATTACGACCGTCACCTTTAACTACAGTTACTCCAAAGCCACTATCACGTAAAACTTTGGCAAGGTGCTTACTTTTTTCTGATTCAGAAACAATAATTTCTATTGAGCTAAGACCAAAAGCTAACTTTTCTTCAAGCCAGGACCCTAGATAGTTTCCAACTGCAAAAGCTACAGCGAACACTAACATTCTTAAAGGGTCATCTTGGAACCCATCTAATACAGTGCCAGTAATAACAAGCCATAGTAGGATATCAAAGAAAGCAATCATAGTACCTTTAACTCTTTCTCCCCTGTTAATAAGTACCATACGAACTGTAGCTACAGTTACCTCTATTATCTTTCCGAAGAAAATAAGAAAATATATCCAAATGCCAATATTATCTAAAAAATCCATAAACAGCCTCCAATTTAATGAGATGATATAACACTTTAGTAATTTTGCTTTGCTATATGTTAAGTGTTTTCTTTAATATATTATAAAAAAATATATTTACATAATGACTAGTAATTGTTAAAAAAACTAGTCAATTACATTTATATCACAATAAAAGTTTTTGTTACATTAAAATAACAAACTTAAAGTTATAATGTTTTAGTTAATTAATAAAATGTTGAACACTTGCTTATAAAATTAGCAACTTTAAAGCAAGTGGTATAAGGTAAAAAAAACTATAAAGAATGAATCTAGATGTTTTATGATAAATTACCATCAAGATTTAAAAATTATTGCTTGTGTATTGCTTTTTAAATAAAGCAATAAAATAAAAGCGATACTTTTTTCTAAACTTGATGGCATTTATTAATTTATCGAAGAAATAGCCACATTAATCCGTATACCATACCTATTAGAATTAATATTACAGGAAGAAAAACTATAGTTGCTGCAA
>CAZHNE010000302.1:0-1856 GCA_964533775.1 uncultured Spirochaetaceae bacterium
CCTTATTTACCAATTGGTAAAAACAACAAAATGATTCAAACCTATTTTATAGGTTGGATAGACAATAGCTCTAGAATGATGTTGGATGGTAAGTTTTATTCTAGGCAAACCTTCTATGAGGTAGAAGATTCTCTTAGAAGAGTTATCATGCAATATGGTACTCCCTCCACTATACTTTTAGATAATGGTAAGCCATACATAAGTAAGAAGCTTGAAACTGTTTGTGCCAAATGTAGAATTCAGAAAATTCATGCTAAGCCTTACTCACCCCAAACTAAAGGCCTAATATTATTATCATGATTTACTTATTTCATATCATGCTTAAAATATATTGTTTAGATTCCCAGAGCCATTATTCCGACAAAAAGAAGTGAATAACTAATCTATTGCTTTATGAATTAAACTATGTCTTCATATAAATATAACTTTATTTATAAGGAGAAAGACTATGGGTATAAAAACCATTGAAGATTCAATTAAACAGATTAAACTGTTTTATCAAAAAGGCTATAGCAGGTCTGCTAGTAAAAATGCAAATTCGGTTTACAACAAATTTACAAATTATTTACACATTAATGATCTTAAATATTCAGAAATTATTGCTGAGGATTGGCTTACAAAAAAGATGCAAGAGTGTGATGGTAATTATGCAGAAACAATGAAATATTATCATTTTATTAATTTACTTATCGAATATTATAATACTGGCGAACTTTACTATAGAAAGCAGTATTATTTGTACAATGTTAAACAAGAACCATGCACACATATTTGGAGGGAACTATTATCTGCTTTTTTGGAAGAATTAGAATTAGAAAAGAAGGCTAATGAAACAATTACATTTACTCACCTTGCATGCACTAAGTTTATACAATTCCTAGAATCAAAGGGATGTTTATTACCTGATGAATTAACTTATAGCTTATGTAAATTATTTTCAAAAAATGAAGAAAGTTTGATATTGAATTCAAAAAGAGCTTATTTATACAGGATTAAACAATTTATTAGATATTTAGCAAGAAATAATTATGTAAGTAATACTTTAGAATATTCAATAAATACTCGTTTTAGGATAGTTCAACCTATAATTTGTGTTCTTTCAGAAAAACAGGAAAATGAATTATTGAAAAATAAAAATACAAAAAATGATATGCTCAATCGCTGTTATGCAATTGGAACATTGGCTTTGTATTTAGCTTTAAGGTCAATAGATATTATAAATCTAAAAAAAACTGATATTTCATGGATTGATAAAACTATATCAATAACTCAAAAAAAACAAAAGTTCCACTCATTCTTCCATTAATAGCAATTGTGGGAAATGCTTTGGCCGATTATTTATTAAATCATAGACCGGAATCAAAATCGTCGTATATTTTTGTATCACACGTATTACCCTTTGAAAATTTAAAATCAGGCCAAGCTTGCTATAGTGCATCAACAAAACTAATAAACACATGGGATAGTGGCCAAAAAAAAGGGCTCCATTCATTCAGGAAAAGTTGTGCTTCACGGTTAATAAATAGTGGTATAAAATTATCTACAACTTCTGCATTTTTGGGGCATATGAATACAACTTCACTAAAACCTTATTTAAGCTTGAATGAAATTAGAATGAAAGATTGTGCTTTACCTCTAGGAGTAATTGGTATTCCGGAGGCTTTTAAATGATAGAAATAGATAATATTAAACTTACAAGTGTATTTGCTGCTTCCATTGTTAATTTTATTACAGAAAAGCATGAAGAGAATAAAAAATTTGTTAGAGGATCTTATGAATTAATGAAATTTGATCATTATTGTACTTGTAGTGTAAAGTTAAATGTCCTAGTTATTTCTCAATTATACTCTTAGCTT
>CAZHNE010000303.1:0-1853 GCA_964533775.1 uncultured Spirochaetaceae bacterium
GTGGTATTAGTGAGTCTTCAAAAGATTATCTTGATCTAAATGATATTTATACAGACCCTACTTTAGCAAAAGAGTTTGTTGAAAGAACCGGAGTTGATGCTTTAGCTATTGCATTTGGAACATCTCATGGATTATATAAAGAAAAGCCAGTTTTAGATTTAAATAGAATTAAACTATTAAAAGAAGCAGTTGATATTCCGTTTGTTATGCATGGAGGATCAGGCCTTTCAAAAGAAGAATTTCAAACAGCAATTAATAATGGTATTAGAAAAATAAACTACTATACATATATGACTTTAGCAGGTGGTAAAGCCATACACAACTCACTTAAATCTTTAAAAGATGATGATAATGTGTTCTTCCATGACATTCCTGTTCTTGCAACTAAAGCAATAAAAGAAGATGTCAAAAAAGCTATAGGAGTGTTCAGTTTTAATGAATAAATCAATAATTGTAGTAGGTCCACTTATTTTGGATAAACATTATTTTATTGACGAATATCCTAAGGAAAGCAACTTAGCTGATATTAGAGATGTTAGTGCCTCCATAGGAGGCTCTGGCAATCTTGTCATTGATTTGGCTAAACTTGATAGTAGTTTAGAAATAAAAGTAATTAGTGTTATTGGAAAAGATAAAGAGGCTTCTACAATATTAGAAGCACTAGAACCATATGACAATATTGACCTTTCTCAGTCTGTCCTTCTTGAAAGAACGCCAAGTACTCTTGTTATGAATTCTGCTAAGACTAAACAACGAACTTTCTTTTATGATTCAGCATCAAATGATGATTTTTGTATAGATCATATTAATCTAAATTCACTTGAAGGAAATATATTACAAGTTGAATACATTGGTTTAGTTGGATCTCTTATGGATAAAGAGAAGGAGCATGGTAGCTATATTGCAAAACTCCTTTATGAAGCTCAAAAGAAAGGAATCAAAACTTCTATTGATATGGTTTCTAAAAAGGATTCAAGAACTATAAATGCTGCTCTAACCTCTCTTAAATATACTGACTATTGCACTGTAAACGAGATAGAAGCTGAAACTATTAGTGGAATAAGTATTACTGATGAAAATAACAATATAGTAGAAGAGAATGTTATTAAGGCTCTTGATGAAATTAAAAGACTTGGTGTTTCAACATGGGTTGTTATCCATTCTCGCCTATTAAACTATGGTCTAGATTGTAAAACTAATAAAGTTTATAGAGCAGATTCTTTAAATGTTCCAAAAAGTTACATAAAAGGAACAACTGGAGCTGGAGATGCCTTCTTGTCCGGAATACTAATTTCAATTCAAAGAGATTATTCACTTGAAAAAGCTCTAAAAGTAGCATGCTCTTCAGCTGTTTGCTCATTAGCCGCAGTCGATGGAACATCTGCTATGAAAAGTTATGATGAAGTTATGAAACTGTTTGATATTTATGGAAAAGGTTGTGTCTATAAAACAATCCGTGAGTAAAGTTTTGTTAATATATCGTTATAAATGCTATTTTCTTTAACTCCAAACTTTATGAGTTAGAAGGTTTATTAGAATCAAAAAGCTGCAATTAATGATTAGTTGTGGCTTTTTTTACTTACAAGCTTTTTAAGAATTGATGGAGCATGAATTTAATTATATGGAATGTGAATAAATATTGACTGCTATCATTTTGTTTTAATACCAAAGTGTAGGATTGAATCTGTTGTCTTTGATAAAATAAATGAGTAAGAATTATTATTTAACATACTTCCGTAAATTACTTACGGTAATGCTAGTAAATTATAAAAATCATTTATAAAAGTTGTGAAACTAGCCTCTATTATTCTCAACAAACTGAGAAGGGGATATACCTGTTTCTTTTTTAAAGC
>CAZHNE010000304.1:0-1849 GCA_964533775.1 uncultured Spirochaetaceae bacterium
TAAACTTTTTTCATATAATATTCATGTGTTGTATTGTGTTGTATGCAAGGTTGTGATATAATGTTCTCAATGGAGAATTGCTATGTTTATACAAACCTCACCTAAGAATAAAGATGGTAGAATTACTATGTATTTCGCTGAAAGCTATCGTGAAGACGGCAAAGTGAAACAACGTACTATTGAGAGAATTGGTTTTATTGATGAGTTTACTCATTTATATAAAGATCCTATTGCTCATTTTAAAAAAGTTGCTAAAGAAAGAACTAAAGAGCTAAAAGAAAGACAAAAACCAATAGCAATTGAACTTGAAAGAGAAGCTATTCTTCCGTTTGATGAAGATACTGAAGCTTATGACTGTGTTATGAATATAGGATATGCGGCAATTAGTAAAGTTTTTCATAAATTAGATATTCATACCTTTCTAGACAGAAGAAGAAAATACTTAGATGTTCAATATAATCTCACCTCTGTAGTTAAGCTATTAGTGTATGAGAGAATATTAGAGCCAGACTCTAAAAGAGCTAATTGGCTTAGAAGAAATAAGTATTTTGAGAAAATGGACTTTGATCTTAACTCTGTTTACAGAAGTTTAAGTGTTTTGCCTAAATACAGAGATGGTTTACTTAAGCATTTACATAAGCAAATGGTAACTAAGTACGATAGAAATTCTACAGTACTGTTTTATGATGTAACCAATTATTACTTTGAAATAGATAAAGAAGATGATTTTAGAAAAAAAGGACCTTCTAAAGAAAATAGGCCTAACCCAATAGTTCAGTTAGGATTGTTTATGGACCAAGAAGGCTTTCCTGTTACTTATGATTTGTTTGAAGGTAATATGAATGATTGTTTAACCTTTTCTCCAATGAGTGAACAAGTAAGAAACATTATTGATGTTAAACATTTAATCTTTATTGCAGATAAAGCAATGATGACTGGAGATAATACAGCTGAAGTAATTATAAATCACAATGGATATATTTTTAGCAAATCAGTAAGAGGAGCTACCAAACAACTTAAAGATATTACAAGAGATCCTGAGGGATATTTAAAGTTTGATGCTAACTCTAGATTAATTAAAAACACTGATACAGAGACACCAGTTGCTTTTAAGTACAAAATTTTTGATGAAGCTAAAGTCACTTATGTAAAAGATACAGAAGGTAAAAGAAAATCAGTTCAAGGAATTGGACACTATCAAATTATATACTGGTCAGCTAAGTATGCTAAAAAAGCTGAAAAAGATAGAGAAAATGCAGTAAATAAAGCAAAAGAAAGATCTAACACTAGAAGCAAAGCTGTCATTGACAACAACCACGGCAGTAACAAATATTTAAAGACTAAAGTTATTGATCCTAAAACAAAAAAAGAAGTAGAAAAGTATGATGCAAAGGTAGAGTTTGATGAAGAAAAGCTTGAAGAAGATCAATCCCTTGATGGTTTCTACATAATTGAAACTAATGTTATAGGTCTTAGACCCAAGTTAGATGTTAAAGGAAGAGAGAGTGGTGAGATAGAAGATTCATTTAACAAACCACAAAGATGGTTAAGAGCTGAAGGAATGCTCCAATTAAACAAGATAGTTAATCCTTTAGATATTATTGATATGTATCATGGGTTATGGAAGATTGAGGAGAGTTTTAAGATTACTAAAAGTGATCTTGAGGCAAGACCTGTATATGTATCTAGAAAAGAAAGAATTCAGTCTCACTTTCTTACTTGTTTTATTGCATTATTAATTCTTAGAATCCTAGAGAAAGATTTAGATCATGAATATTCCAGTGGAAAGATTAAAAACTCTCTTAAAAATGCAAATGTGGTTGAACTAAATAGCACAACATTTAAAACA
>CAZHNE010000305.1:0-1846 GCA_964533775.1 uncultured Spirochaetaceae bacterium
GAAAAGTAAAAACTATTTTAGCCAAAGGCGAATTAGTTCCTGATAATATTACAATCCAAATGGTGGTAGATCGTTTACAGGATGAAGATACGAAAAAAGGTTTTATTCTTGATGGCTTTCCAAGAACAATAACACAAGCTGATGCTTTATGTGAAATCAAACCATTGAGATCTGTTATTAATTTTGTCTTAGATAGAGATTCGATCATAAAAAGATTGTCTGGAAGAAGAATGTGTAAAAGCACAGGGAAAACTTATCATATAATCTATAATCCTCCAAAGGTAGAAGGCATTGATGATGAAACAGGAGAAGCTTTAATACAAAGAGATGATGACAAAGAAGAAGCTATCTTAAATCGAATAGAAGTATATCATGCTCAAACTGAGCCTTTAATTAAATATTATAAAGATAAGAATCTTTTAATCGATGTAGATGCTAGTGGAACCCCTGAAGAGGTTTTCAACGAAGTAAAACGAGAATTAAATAAATTATAATTAGTTGATAATAAAGGCCAGTGAAAATTTCCTGGCCTATTTAATTATCTTCTTGTGTGACGATTAAGTTTGCACTGATACATTTTTTTATCAACAAAGTTCATAAAATCTTTAGCACTTTGCTTATCTTCTCTTTCTTCAATTGCCCAGCTTACACTTGCATTATAAAAAGGGTTAACAGCTATTCCATCTAAAGACTGAAAAATATCTGATGAAAGAGCTAAAGCTTGTTCTTTGCTATATCCATCAAAGATAACTTGAAATTCATCACCACCTGTTCTTCCTGCAAAGATATTTTCATCTTTTGATAGTTTTATAAGTTCACTTGAGATTTTGTGAATAAGTTCATCACCAGCATAATGCCCATAAGTATCATTTACGAGCTTCATATTATCTATATCAAGACAAGCCATTGCTACAGGTAATTTGTTTTCTCTACATAATTCATGTAGCTTGTTGTACATAAATCCATGGGAGAGAAGGCCAGTAAAAGAATCAATTGAAGCCATATCGTTTAAGCTGTTGATGATATGACTTAGTTTATGGTTCTGTAACTTTGTTTTTACATAACTGTCCCCAATGTTTTGGAATAATTCTATAACTAAAGTCTCATCATTGATTGTAACAGGGAAAACTTTAGCTAAAAAAAGCTCACCTTCAATTTGTTCTAATTTACGCCTTGTTGTCTTAGTTACTAGTGCATCTGTTGAAACACAATATTTACAAGCTACTCCTGTTCCCCAGATATTGTAACATTTGTAATCGTCATATTCTTCTAGTTTGTTGTTTTTATAACTGTATACAGATTTTGTAATTGGGTTAACAATGCGATAATAATCAAACTCATTGAAATTATTAAAATTAACATCTTCTAAATTTATTACTCCAAGAATATCTTTTTTAGAGTCTATTTTCTGTAAATATTTCATATAATCACCTTATCACTTATTCTTTTGTTAAATAATAAAAACTAAATTCATTGCTTGAACTCTATATATTTCAATAAAAAAACTATAGATAATCACATTGTATAACAATATTATTACTAACTATATAGTGGTTTATCCTTAAACAGCATTTTTGTGTAAAAACAACATAAAAAAAACTAACTTTTAGTATAGATTAACTTAAGTTTACCTATCTTTTGTAATAACTATTATATAACTTTAGTATTGTTTCTAACTTATTTAAATCTTCATTCTTCTTTAACTGCCAAGACCAATTGAATGGGCCGCAAGTAGATGGGGTATTCATTCTATATTTATCTTCTTTTTCTAGTAAGTCTTGCATTTGAACAATAACTATTCTAGCTCTACTAGAGTAAAGTTCTTTTATAAAGGGCCATACTACAT
>CAZHNE010000306.1:0-1840 GCA_964533775.1 uncultured Spirochaetaceae bacterium
CATCATATTCCCCTACGTTTTTAATTTTAAAAGTTACTTCAAACTTAAAATTCAAAAAACGATCTATTTTAATATTGCTTATAATAAAATTAGTGTAAGAAAGCCCATAGCCAAATGGATAAACAATATTAGCATCCCTTTTTGGTATAGTACTGAAATATCTATACCCAACAAATATATCTTCATTATATTCAACTTCAGTTATAAAATCATGAAAAGAAGCAACTCCTGGATATGAAAAGAGATCATCCGCGTAGGTATCAGTTAATTTACCAGAAGGAGTAACATCACCACAGAGCAGATCTGCTATTGCACATCCGCCCTCCATTCCGCCTTGTAAAGCTAAAAGAGCTCCCTTTATCTTATCATTTTTTTTAATCCACTTTGTTTCGACTACACCACCAGTATTTAGTACAACGATTATAGAGTTAAAAAGAGCTGATACCCTCTCTATTAAAAGCTTTTCATTGTGGGTTAAGTAGAAATCACTTACACCAAACAAGCTGCTGCTAATTTTAGCAAACTTATCAACCTTACTATAATCTTCTTCTTTATTTAGAGCTAAGCGATCCCAGCCTTCGCCAGAATATCTACTAATTGATAAAACTGCCACAGAAGAAAAGTCTCTAGCGGCCTGTAGCAATTTATCATCTACAATAGGCTCTTCTATCAACCCAGGGACAGCTCCATTATTGTAACAATCAGCAACATAACTTTCGTAAAACTCAACTAATGGTTTAAAAACTTTAACCTTATCCTTTTTTTCTAAAAAACCTTCGTATATATTTTTAACATAAGCGCAATTAACATCTCCACTTCCACCACCACCTTTTACGTAATCAATATTAGCTTTGCCAACTAACACAACATTATTATTTTTTAGTGGTAAAACAGAACCCTCATTTTTTAAAAGAATACCTCCTTCAGTTGCTGCTTGCCTAGATAATTCTATATGCTCTTTTGAGCCAGTTACTAAAGTTCCACCTTTACCTAATGGTGAGGTAGGCTGGTATAAATGTCTTCTCCATTTTTTCATTTTAAAGTCCTTTATATTATAAATATTTGGTAATAAGGGTGTTTATATTCTTGTTTACATCTTTAGAGAAAGTATAACACCTAAATTTTAAAACTCAATCTTTTTATAAAAGCAAATTTGGTATACAAGTGAAACTTTTTATTTAAAAAATAGATTAATTTGTTATAAGCTAAAGAATTAAACAGATTAGAGATCTTATAGTGTAAAAACTTTTAATTGACATTTAGATGCTCTACATTTAGAATTGTTTTAAATAGAACACTCGGAGTAACAAGTGCAAGAAATAAAAAAATCACCCAAGAATATAAGATAATTGATAAAGTACACTTAACTGAACTATGGACTGATATATATGTAAACGGGTTCCCTGACTGGGGTCATATAATGCCTTATTACGATGATAACATTGTTTTTAAAGACACAGTTCAAGAAATACATGGAAAAGAAGAATTTAAGGCCATGACAAAGCGTCTTACAGATCGTGCTAAAGACCTCAAAATGATTATACATAGCGCTAGTGAAGATGGGAACCTAATAATACTTGAATGGGAAATGGTGCTTAGTTTTAAAAAATATCCAAGCTCTTCTGTATATGGAATAAGTAGAGTTGAATTAAATGAAGATAGAAAAATAGTTAATCAAAGAGACTATTATGACTTATGGGGAGATATATTTGATAATATCCCTAGATTTAACAAACGCTATAGAAAATTCATGAAAAAGAAGTTTGGATAAAAATGAAAAAATACATTAAACTGTATCTTTTAATATTTAGGGTTCCAATTTTTAGGAACCCATTCTTTT
>CAZHNE010000307.1:0-1822 GCA_964533775.1 uncultured Spirochaetaceae bacterium
GTATATCTACCTTTTCAATTTTTCCTAAAGTTTTATTTTCTAAAATCTGTTTTAAAGCAAATAATGCAATGATATTTCTCTTTGAATAATTAACTATAGCGGCACTTCCCACTTTATCTTTAATCTCTAGTGCTTCTTTTAAATTAACAGCTAAAGGTTTTTCAAGAAAAAGAGGTTTGTTTAATTTCACTGCTTTTAGATAACATTGCTTGTGAAGGGAGTCCGGGACCGCAATAGATATTGCATCCACAGTCCCCTTGAAATCTTCAATTTTTTCACCAACCCAAGGTATATTATAAAGCTCTTGAGCTTTATTTTGTCTCTCTATATCAGGATCCACTCCACCAACTATTTCTATACCAAGGTTTATGAACTTTTTTATATGATACAATCCCATACTTCCTAGCCCAACTATTAGAAGTTTCATTATGCTCTCCTTGATGTTGTGTTTCTGATTACTAAATCAGTATCAACCCACAGCTGCTCAGTGTTGTATGATGGAGATTCTATCATTTTTATTAACATTCTTGCTGCTTCATTTCCCATATTAGTAACAGGGTGATCAACTGTAGTTAAGGCGTATGGATTGTTAGTAACGAAATTATCATAACCAATAACAGAAATATCTTCAGGTACACTCATTCCATTATCTTTACAAGCATCTATAAAACCAAAAGCTTGTCTGTCGCTAGAGGTCATTACTAAGCTTATTTCTTTTCCCAATTTACCTTTAAATTGTTTAAAGGAATTGTAGCCTGATGAATAAGAGAAGTTTCCAATAATAACTTCATTTTTCATATTAAATTTACTTGCAAGGGTTTTAAATGCAGCTAATCTATCTTCGCCATTTTTATAATCAAGATCTCCTGAGATATAACCTAAATGATTATGGCCAAGACTAACTGAATGTAAAAAAGCTTTTTCCATACCTATATCTGGTTTAGCATAAATGCTAGAAGCTCCTTTATAATAGTTGTTGACTAAAACAAAAGGAATGTGGTTTTTTATTAAATCAGGAGAAGCTTTTTCATACTCAGGAGATATAGCAAAAACTAGTCCATCAAAACTTTTTGACTTTATTAGTTCAGTGTAATTTCTGTATTTACCTAATTGTCCAGAAACCACAATTCCAACATTGTAATCAGTGTTAGCTACCCCTAGAAGAAGGCCGTCAAGTAATGAGGGGAAATAACTTCTAGTAAAGGGAAGAATCTTTTCAAAGTTAGGTACAACAAGACCTATTGAATAACTTCTTCCAGTAGCAAAAAGTGTAGCTGTACGGGAAGGAAAATATCCCAACTCTTCAGCTTTTTGTTTTACTTTAAGCTTTACTTCTTTAGAAATTAACGGTGAATCATTTAATGCTCTTGAAACAGTTGATTCACTAACTCCAATAGCTTTAGCTACTTGAGCTCTATTTACTTTTTTTACCATTTTATTACCTTTAGAAATAAGCATATCAATACAAAATGTACCTTGCAAGGTTTTTCCATTAAAATCCAATTTAATTGCATAGTTTCTCTAATAATGAATATAAGTTTTTTGATATAGAAGTTAGAGTCGTTTTAGGTTTGTCCTAATGGGAATTTTTAAGTTAAAAAACTATTTCAGCAGTATTTATATTACAAACTTGCAATATTTATGTAAAAAAACATCAAGATTATCAGTTGTTTGGCTAGTTTTCTATCTAAAAAATAACTTTTTATTAGTTTCTTAATTTTATTTGTTTACATGTGTTAGTTATTCATTTATCATAGTACTATAAATTTATTGCACTGAGTAGTCTCTAAAACTTCTCAATTAATTAAACTGTGTATACGGT
>CAZHNE010000308.1:0-1805 GCA_964533775.1 uncultured Spirochaetaceae bacterium
ACACTAGAGGCCATGGCTATCATATCTGAGGAAACTTGTGAATCTTTACCATACCCAAACCCATAACTAACTGCTAAAAAGTCTATATTTGAATCAATAGCTGCCTCTTTATCATGGTAGGTGTCTCCTACTAGTACAGCATCTTTTTTATCTAATTTAAAATGTTCTATAATTTCATCTAAAATTACAGTTTTAAGTTTTGTTCCGTCTTTATTTGTTCCTTCAGCAAAATCAAAATATTGATCTAATTTTAAATGCTTTAACATAATCTTTATTGATTTATCGTACTTCATTGAAGCAACAGCTAAAATATATCCCCTGTCCTTAAGTTCTTGTAAAACAGGTTCTATTCCATCAAAAACTTCAGCTTTATATATTCCCTCTTTATCATACTTGTAGTGAAAAAGGTCGCAAGCTTTATCTATTAAACTTTCTTCTAAATTGTAAGTTATTCTAAAACAATCTTGTATTGGAGGTCCTATAAATTTGCTTAACTGATCAAGGTCGCTGACCTCTTCATATCCTAATTGCTTTACTACCCAATTCGCTGTGCTGTAAATTCCTGAAGAAGAATTTACTAACGTTCCATCAAAATCAAAAATTATTAATTTATGCTTGTTCATTTATCCTCATTTTCTTTTCTTAATAATGTATTTTCAAACCAACTATGAATTTTTCCATTTGTTGCTATAATATCTAACTTATCGGTAGATGGGACTGCTTCTTTATCTATAAGGCTGAATTTGCCTCCAGCTTCTTCTAAAATAATCCAGCCAGCTGCAAAGTCATAATAACCAAGTCCTAGCTCATAATACCCATCTATATGTCCACTAGCAATATAACAAAGCTCTATAGCAGAAGAGCCGTACGACCTCAAATCACTAGATGCCTTCCCTATTGTGATAAAATTTTGCATATATGCATCATATTTATCTTTTAGTCTATGTGGAGGAACACAAACATTTATGGCCGAGCTGATATCGCTAATAGTTGAGACTTGTATCTTTTTACCATTTAGATATGCTCCATATCCTTTCATCCCATAATAAAGCTCATTTGAACGTGGTGCGTAAATAACACCAATGAGTGGTTGATTAACCTCTATTTCATACGCAATACTTACTGCCCACGTAGGTAAGTTTCTAAAATAATTAGTTGTTCCATCTATTGGATCAACTACCCACCTACCTTCACCAAAAATCTCATCACCCTCTTCTCCAAAAAAGCCATCATTGGGAAAAGCTTTTTGAATTTCTTCAAAAATGAGCTTTTCAGTTTCGACATCCGCTGTTGTTACAAAGTCATTTAATTCCTTTTCAGTAACTTCAAACTTATTGTTTTCTCTTAACGATAAGGCAAAAACCCCTGCTTTTCTTGCAACTACTTTTGCAACTTCTAATCTCTTCTCTAATTGTTTATTCATTTTACCTTTTTAATAACCTATTCCCTGTGGAAACAACAAACTTCCAATCTACTGGATCAAAGCTGTCTTTTTTAATTTCAACTTGGTCAACATCTATTAATTTATTTTCCTTATTGTACTTCAAGATTAAAGCGTCCCACTCTTCTTTCTTTTGCGAATACATTACCGCACCAAGATTATTTCTTCGTTCCCATAACTTTAATTTATCATTGTGATCAGTTGCTAATACTAAAGTTAGATTATAGCCAGGAATTGTAAACATTTTTTCTTTATTATCTGACTTTTGTTTTTCTAAAGCGGTATTAATCAAATAATCTATCCCTTCTAATAGTTCTATATCATCATCCTTGCAAATGTCAAAAAAAGTACTCTTTTCTTCTTG
>CAZHNE010000309.1:0-1803 GCA_964533775.1 uncultured Spirochaetaceae bacterium
GATTTTGAACCCCAGTTTAAGTTTATTTAATTTAAAGAAATAAGTGTAGAATTCTGATTGATTCTACACTTATTGACTTTCTTAAAGATAAAACTTTTCTTTATTTATAAAGTTTTATTTATAAGCTACTAATTTTACTCAAAAAAAACTTTCATCGCTTGCGCATCAGTAAATGAATTGCCTTCAATTATAAACTTTTCAAAACTAGCAAATGTTACATTATGTTGATTATCACAATTATATTTTAAAACAACTTCAACTTTAGTTGTATTCCAAACATCATCTGTAATCTCAATATCTACTGTTTCTTTGTCAATATAATATAGAGGAGTATAAATTGCTATGTTTTTAAAAGTTCTATTGATTTTAACAGGATTATTGGCAAATGATACTTGAGTTGGATCTAAGAACTTTAAAAAATTTTCAAAATCTGTAAAATTATAAATAGTTTCAACCTTTGTTAAGCTACCATTTTCATCCATTTCTAAAACAATGTATTCTCTTTCAAGCCCTTCAGGAAAAAGTTCACTATTAGAATTGTCGCTATAATGTTCTGTTATAGTATATACTAAAAGAAAGTAGAAAACCCAAGAGGAATTGCATCTTTAGAAGATTCCATTATACTATCAAATATATCAAGATCAATAATATCTGCTGAAAATAGATTTACATATTTTTTTTATTAGCCTTGAGGAATAAGCTCTATCATTTATTTTATACTACACAAATTTCAAAAATCGCTTTGTAATCGATATGTAAAGGATAATTAGTGTATTTAAAGCTTTCTTTGGTTTCTGTTGTAGTTTTTGTAATATGACTTGTATCTTCAGTATACTGGCTTACTATAATATCATATGGGATTGCAGTTGTTATCATTACGAAGGCTACAGCCTCTTAGTTAGAATCAAAACCAGCTGAGGATCTTTTTTCATAAATCAACACATTTAGACTATCTTAGCAACTAAAAACATCTCCCTGAGTATATGCTCTTTCATTAACTAAAAAACTTTCTAAACCATCTGAATAAGGGAATAAGATTGTGAACCCTGCATCCTCATCGCCAATGTTTACTCTTGTTTCAAGAATTAACGAATCTAGTTTAAAGGTTTCTATTCTCCCCTCCGATTCATCAAAAATAGTAAATTCAATATCTTTTAATTCTTTTGTTATTAAATCACGACTATCATTTAATGATGCTGTATAACTTTCCTCTAATTTTAGATATGAGAATTCTCCTTCAAATGCACCTTGAGTATAATCTTGTACATCTACGTAATTAATTTTGTGGGTCTCAAAGTCAAAGGCAGTAGAAATCTCTGTCTCTATCGCATCAAATGTTATAATTGTTGTTTCTAAGTCATCAAATATAGTGTCATAAACTATATCTATCGCTACCATTGCTAAATTAATAGCTTCTTCATGGGTGCTAAAAGGAATAAGGGGGCTTTCCTTCAATAACATATTGACTCAGTTTAATAGAATTTACTGGAGGGCTAAGGCCCTCCTCATCATTTGCTCTACTATAGTAATTATCATATTCTAAAAGTTCAGATAATGCGGTGAGTCACAAGAAGTAGATAAAATAAGGAATAAACTAAATGCTATATAAACTAAATATTTTCATAACATACGCTTTTGTGCGGTATAAATATATTTTTTTCAGAGTAATGCTTACAAGTAAATAAACAGTTATTTTAAACCTTATGTTTTTAGTGAACTTTTTATAACTTAAGAAAATTTGCTCTAACAAAAATAAAAATAATTAGTTTGACAACTGCTATATCTCAAGGTATGATATCATTG
>CAZHNE010000310.1:0-1794 GCA_964533775.1 uncultured Spirochaetaceae bacterium
AGTTGACACCCCTATGCTTTCACGCTTTGGTAAGTCCAAGGCAAGCAACACCTTATATGAGTGGCAAGTAGACGCATTAGCATCAGCTTCCACTGCTGGAGTTGTTGAGGGAAGTGATGTTGAAACTTCAGCATTAACCCCATCAACCCGTCTTGGAAATTACACTTGTAATGGGTGTCTAATGTCAGTAATGGCATTTGTCTAAATCACATAAAATGCTGGAACAACTGAGTATCTAAACATACCAAAGAGTAATAATTGTTTAGTGCAGTCAATCAGCAGGAAACAAAAATATGAAAAAAACAGGAAGTTTTGTTCTTAACCAATTTAATAAACCAATATCATACCTATTAGGTGCTTATCTCGGTGACGGTTGTGTATATACAAATAAAAGTGGGTGGAAGCAATTTACACTAGAAGTTATAGATAAAGACTTTGCTGAAAAAACACAAAAATGTATAGACGAATTGTTAGGAGAAAAGAGAGATATTTATTTAACAAAAAACAGAAGAACTGGCAAGGAATCTTTTAAAGCTTATTCTGGAAATCAAGAGTTATGTAAATATTTACAAGATGTCACTGGTAATAAAAGTTACTTTCCACAAGAGATATATAATTGTGATAAATCTTTACAAAGAGAATTTATATCAGGATTGTTTGACTCTGAAGGTTGGGTAGATAATTATGGTGGATACTTAAAAATAGGTATAGCATCAACATCGGTTTGGATATTAGAATTAGTTGATTTATTAAACTCTCTTGGGTCTAATATATCAAAAATATCTAGAATGAAAAATGGCGGTATTAAGCCACTATGGAAGATTATTATCCCTAATAGAGATATAAAAAAAATTGGTTTATTCTTTTCAATAAAAAGAAAACAAGACAGAATTGATACATATTTTCAATCCTCACAGACTGAACGTGTGATGTCCTAAAAAGGACAATGATACAGTCGGGACTATATGGCGACATATAGAAGTGGATGGTAAAAATCCACGATAACAAAACGCAAATTTCAAGACGTATGTTCCGTGTGTCAGAAACCCAAGAGGCTATTGACCACGCAGGTCGTTCTTCTGAATACGCATATCAAGCTGGTAAGGCATTAAAGTCACTAGCTAATGATATTGAGAAGACTTTACACGATGGAACAGGTAATTCAGGTGCTTCTGGAACTGCTCGTGAATTAAAGGGTGTTCGTGCCGCTATTACTACCAATGTAGTTACAGCCGCAACTGGAACAACTAAGGCAGCCTTAACCATAGAGAAACTTAATGAACTATTAAGAACTATATGGGCTCAAGGTGGTAAACCAAACGCTATCTATGTAAACGGTGCTCAAAAAGAAGCTATTGGTAAATTCAGCACTCCTATTACAAGGAACATTGATGCTTCAAGCAAGCGTTACACTAATGTAGTTAATGTATTTGATTCAGCTTACGGTTCACTAGATATTATCTTAGACCGTTATGCTAATGAGAATGAATTACTAGCATTACAAGAAGACCAGTTTAAAGTAGCTTTCTTAAGACCAGTAATGTCTAAAGAACTACCTAACAATGGCGGTGGTAAAAAGGGAGTAGTTGAGGCAGAGTACACATTATCTTACGGTAATGAAAAGGCTTCTGGTAAGATTACTAACCTAGAATAAACAATTTTATTAATTTAATATTGCTTAGTGGGTGGGTGTAAGACTCTCACTCGCTAAGTCTGAAAGCAATATGAAAAAAGAAAGCAAGAAAGAAAGTAAGAAAGAAAGCAAGAAAGAGAATAGGGGGAAGGATGTGAAAA
>CAZHNE010000311.1:0-1792 GCA_964533775.1 uncultured Spirochaetaceae bacterium
TAAATATATCTTTAGCTACTTCAAAGTATAAGTTGTCCCTGGACCATTACCTAATCTTGTTGCTAAACTTTTATTAACAAGCCTATTAACAATTCTAAGTGTTTTTGACTTGTTGAATCCAGTTTTCTTATCTAATTCCTCTCTAGAGAGTTCTTTCTCATCCTTTAATATGTTGTAAACTAAAGCTTCATCTTCTGATAAGTTAGATTGATCTGTCTGTATAACTGGCAAAACTACTTTTATATTATTTTCACAAATTTCAAATTTTGGTTTAGACATACTATGTCTATATTCTTCAATTATTCTCCTTATACCAGTTCCAAATTGTTCTATAAATTTTAATTTATAAAACACTCCTGCTATAATAGGATTTCTTAAAATAGATATATTCCCATTTAGATACTCATTTTTTGATATTCCCTTAGGTAACCCACCTGGTGACATTATTTCAACTCTATCTTTATACATAGAAATTTGTATATTAGCCTTAATATCCCACAATCTATGAACTATTGCATTTGCTAGAGATTCTCTAAATGCTTCTCTTGGAATTAATTCCTTTTTTTCACGTTGATACCCCTCAATCTCTTCATATTGATAGTACCTTTCAAATATTTCGACGGTTTTATCATATTGTAATAAAAGGGACTGATTACTCAAAGTTTCACGAAACAAAATTTGGTTAATATTTTCTCCAAATCTTACAATATCAACAGCTGAAAACTTTACATTATTTTCATCTGCTAACAATTCACCAGCAATATTATAATACCCATCTTTATCATAGAGGTTTAAGGTTTTTAATATATCTAAATTTAATTTATCTATTCCAACTATTTTTTTTAGTTTTAATTCTAATGTTTTAAAATTTAAATCTTGATTTGATGCTTGATTACCTTCATAGTCAATATTCATACCTTCCATAACTAATCTGTTCAATTCCACCCTTTCTACTTTTACAGTTGATGTATTTGATCTTCTATAAGCACTACCTTTATAGTAGTAGGGAGTATGTTTGCCTTTAAATATACTTAGAACTATAACATCTTTTCCATTTAATTTTTCTGTTTCTATTTTATAAGGAGGTATAGGCTTTAAAGAATCATTTATCATATTTTCTATTTTTAGTAATTCCTCATCCCTTGCATCTACTCCTACTACTTTACCGTTATCATTAATTCCAAATAATATCTTTCCGTCGTTGTAATTAGAAAATGCACTCACAGTTTTTAAAAATGTTTTTGAGACTATTTCTTTAAATTCTAAATTATATTTTTCTCTTTCAAACATAGCTCCCCCTTATAGTCTTTATATCGATTTTATCATTTTTTTTACTGCAATGCAACGATAATCCTATCGTTGTATTTATCGCTGCAAAGAAAGGCTATTACTTTTTTATCGTTGCACAACGATTGAAGCGATAGATTGTTTTCTCTTGTTTTACGAGTTTTAATACTTCTTATATTGCTTTCTAGTAAATGGAAGTAAATAAAAAAAGTTGAAATTAAAAGCTTAGTGACAAGAAATATCAATAATAGCTTATTGAAACTAATACGATTATATTAGTTAAACTGATATTGCGCTAAAAAATATTTGCAAAATAACTTTAAAACAAAATTAACACTACTATTCAAACATATGCTCATTTATATCCAAATAAACAAAATAGAGTAGCTGATAAAATACAAGAAATGCATCAAGGCTAATAATATGTTGGTACACTTGATGCTTTTTATAACACATAACTCCTTGTTTCCAAGGAGTTACATCATTTATGTATTTATTCCCACTC
>CAZHNE010000312.1:0-1786 GCA_964533775.1 uncultured Spirochaetaceae bacterium
AAAGCAACTCCTTCAGTAGTTTTTTCATACCCTCAGATCGCAAGTGTAGGTTTAACTGAAAAACAAGCGCAAGAGAAAGGTTATGATGTGGTTGTTAAAAAGGGCTCTGGCAGTCAGTGGGGCAATTATCGTAGAATCAATGCAAAACATGTTTATTTTGAGACTATTACCGATAAAAAATCAGGCAAACTACTAGGGGCTCATATAGTAAGTCCTCATGCAGATAATATGATTAATCTCTTTGCTCTAGCTATAAAGCACGGTATGCTCTCTTCATCACTTAAAGAGCTACCATGGGCTTATCCTACATATACATCTGATATAAAATATATGTTTTGATTTATTTTCTATACTTATTAATTTGATAAGACTAATGGTAAAAAGAGTATGTGCAACTGCATATACTCTTTTGTATCTTCACACCCCTCTAAGCAACAACTTGTTTAAGAATGCTTTAGATAAAAATCTTTAAAATCTTTAAATTTTAATGGTTTACTGTAATAATAACCTTGAATAAAATTGCACCCTAATGTTTTTAGATAATCATTCTGCTCTTTAGTTTCAACACCTTCAGCTATGATTGATAAACTAAACTCTTTTGCTATATCTACCATAATTTTAATTAGACCACCATTATCTAAATGTGGATAATCTTTAATAAAGCTTCTATCAATTTTTATTTTATCAAAATTTAAAGTTCTTAAATAGTTTAATGAAGAAAACCCTGTTCCAAAATCATCTATTGCAATAGTTAAACCTAACTCTTTAAATTTCTCAAGATTAATATTAACAATATTAATATCGGAAACTAAAACACTTTCTGTTATTTCTAATTCGAACCTATTTAAATCAACATCATGTTTCTTAGATAAGTTATTGAGTTTTTGCACTAAGTTTTTATCTTTAAACTGAATTGTAGAAACATTAATTGAAATTCTAAAATCTTGGGGCAAAATAGGTTCTAATTTTTTAAAATCCCTAAACACCCTATCTATTACCCAATATCCTAGTTCAATTATAAAACCACTTTTTTCTGCAATTGGAATAAAGAAATAAGGAGAAATACTTCCTAACTCCTTATTATTCCATCTAAGCAAAGCTTCAGCACTTTCTACCTTCCCTGTTATATTATTAACTTGAGGCTGATAATTAATGCTTAATTCATCCTTTTGTATCGAATTCATTAAGAGCATTTGAATTTTAGCTTGATTGCTCATCATATCTTTCAACTGTTGTGAATAAAAAACAAAGTTATTAGACTTTATACTTTTTGCAACTTCTAAAGCAGTTCCTGCGCTTGCTAGCAATCCCTGAGTTGTTGCATTATCACTAGGATATATAGCAACACCTGCTTTGATATTCAAAAAGAATGGAAAATGACCTTTTTTAATAAGATTTTTATTAATTTTAAAAAAATGGTTACAAAACATTTCAATTTTTTCTTTTGTGCCTAAGGATAACAGTCCAACAGCAAATGTTGTTTTAGATACTTGAGTAATAAAATCATCCTCACTAATAATTGTGTAAATATTTTTTATAAACTCATATATCTTGTCCTGATTTTTTAAATTATTTTGATGGAATGAAACTTCATCAATTTTTGTAATTGTAAAGCAGAAAAGACCAAAAGGCTTATCCCCATTTTTGTCAATACTATATTCTACTAACTTTTGTAAGAGGGAACCTTTAGATGCGTTTTTTTGGCTAGTAAAACTATTGAAAGATGGAATGTGTGTTTCACTATCATCTAAAGTTGATAAGTCTGAGTAAATACCAACGTATTTAT
>CAZHNE010000313.1:0-1772 GCA_964533775.1 uncultured Spirochaetaceae bacterium
AAAAAATAAAAAGGGATTGCTCAAAATGTTTTAACAGACTAATAAAGCAACCCCTTACCAAAATAGGTGGTTTCAGTATGTTATGGAATAGCGAAGATATTCAAGTAATAGCAGATCTTTCTTTAGGTATTATTAATTTTAATAGAGCAAAAATTATTCTTGGGGTTACCAAAAAAACTTTAAAGCGAAGAATTAAGACATACGAGCTTTTTGGAGAAGATGGTTTTGTTCATGGAAATAGTAAAAAAGAGCCAGTAAATAAAATTGATTTTGCTAAAATCTTTGCTTTTATTGATAAATATGAACTATATAATTGCAACTTTACTGAGCTTTCTAGATTACTTAGTCATTATAATATTATAAAAATAACTCCTTCTTGCTTAAGAAAGAGATTTTTTGATTTAGGACTACTTTCTCCAAAATGCACAAAAGCCATAAAAAAAAGACTTAAGAAACGTTTAGATAAAAAGCTAGAAGAGACAGGTGCCCTCAGTATCGATGAAGGTGATACTTTAGATGCTTTAAGAAATGAAGAGCTTCAAGGCTCATTTTACTTCACTAAAAGCAGATCTAAATACATGGGAGAGAGAATAGAAATGGATGCTTGTGAGTATTCTTGGTTTATTGGGTCCTCACTTAAGTATTCCTTACATGTGGCCATTGATGATGCAACAGGCGCTGTTGTAGGTTTGTATTTAGATGATGAAGAAACTCTTAATGGTTATTACCATATTACAAGACAAATGCTTGAAAAACACGGTATTCCAGTTAATATTAGGTCAGACAAAAGGACAGTTTTTATTTACAACAATAAGAATAGTAAGAAGAAAAAAGAAAAGAATTCAGAAGATACATTTACCCAATTTGCTTATGCTTGTAAGCAACTAGGTGTTAATCTTTCATGCTGCTCTGACCCACTCTACAAACCACGGGTAGAGCGTATGAATCAAACAATCAAAGGTATTCTTCCAGCTAGACTAATAACAGAGGGAATAACAAATATTGAAGATGCAAACAGATATCTAGAAGAAGAGTTTATTCCATATATAAATAATGAGTTTGCTAGATTCCACTTTATAGATAATAATACTAAGAAAAAAGTTCCTTCAGCATTTTGCAATATTGAAAAAGAAGATATAGAAAAAACTCTTGTAGTAATTGAACAAAGGAAGATAAACAAAGGCCATAGCATTAGCTACAAGAGTAATTACTACAAATTACTAGATAAGACTGGTAGGACAATAGCGCTACGTCCTGGGAGCTCTGTGAGCATAATTAAAACAATAGATGACACACATTTGTATGCAACAGATAAACTTAATGTTTGTTTTGCATTAGAGAAGATTGAAGAAAGATATATATACTCAAAAGATATAGATCCTGTGTCTCTAAAACCAAAGAAAAGAAAGAAAAGCACATATATTCCTGATCAAACACATCCCTGGAGTTGGAAAAGACAGCAGGAATTTAGGGCACATGATAAGCTTATGAAATCACTTGAGCCGTATTACAAAAGCCCACACGAAGCTGTATATATTTAATAAAAAGTAATTATTAATTCACAAAAACACCTCTCTTAATTCAAGGAGGTGCTTTAAGCATGTCTCCAAAAAAAGATAAATCTCAAATTTCCATATTTACCAATTTATTTAAAAAACTATTAATTAAAATTTCTAAATAATTGAAATATTCTATAGTTTTAACAGGAAATTCACTTTTAAATCTTAAAAACTAGGATTTTATAAGTTGGACATTATCGCGTCCGGTTGACA
>CAZHNE010000314.1:0-1772 GCA_964533775.1 uncultured Spirochaetaceae bacterium
CTTATTCAATAACTGATATTGAAAAATTAGTTAAAGCAGTTGAAGAAAACAAAAAACGTGGTTATTCAATTGATGATGAAGAAAACCAAGAAAATGTCATTTGTGTAGCTGCTCCTATTTACGATTATCGTAATAAAATAATAGCTTCAGTAAGCACTTCTTGGAGTAAAGAAGAGGTTGGTTTAATGCAAATGAACGCATTAGGCGTTGTAAACGCAGCTAATACTATATCTAAACATATGGGGTACATTGGTAAGATTACTTAAGACTAAATAGTTATAAGCTTTAAAAAAGCGAAACCTTTTTGGGATTATTCAAAAAAAGTTCTTAATTTATTAAGTTTAACTTTTCCTTGTATGATCCTTTTTTTTTGTTAATGTTCTTTGTTTTTATTAATACAAAATCCCTGCCTTATCTCAGAGTTACTTTTTTTGCTTTTTTAGATAAAATTGAGAAGCATTTTTTTCTCTAAAAATTCCAGTCATATTTAAAGTTTAAATTATACAACTTAATTATTTATTTATTTATTTTCCTTTTCAATATATTTTCAAGAAGAACTGCTTAAAAAGTATGTAAAGTGAAAAAGCAGGCTTAAAAGACAAACTTATACAAACTTATTACAAGTTAGCTATTTGCTAATAACCTTTGATTAAAGCCTTAAAAAGCGGTTTTAGAGTTTTAGTTGTTTTATATTCATATTTTATTGTAGTTTTTGCTTGACTTATACATACTTATTACATATATTGTAATTAGAAGGAGATAAGAAATGCGGAAGTTATTAATGTTCTTAGTTTTATTTATAGTAATGCTTTCGCTAAATGCAGAAACCATAACAGTTCGCATTTATGCTTATGTCCCAGAAAGAATAACTTTTGAACAAACTGCTGATACTTTTACAGTTAATTCAAACATGAATAATGTAGAATATGGCTTTTATAATAACAGCGGTTTTGCTGTTAACCCAGAAGATGCTGATGTGCTCTCTATAAGAGCTCTGTAATATATTTTTAAATTATTAAAATCAGACAGTAAATCAACTTGCATAAACCTAACTCTGAAAGGAAACACAGAGTTGGGTTTCTCTTTTTGTATTTAGATTTAAAGTAATTCAGTGAAGATTGGCAGATCTCTCTTTTTTAAAGTGTAAATTTTTTATTTTATCCTTCTAAGTTTTAAGCAACTGATGCTTTTTGCGGTATTGTCTCATCTTCTCTCAATTGGCATAAAGAGTTGTTTTGCATCTCCTGCAGTTTTTAAGATTAAAATTCTAACAATTGTATAAGGGGTGAGGTGTATTTATAAAACTAAGTTTTTATTTAACGAAGTCAATTTATTGTGAAACAGGCCTTTATACCTATACTTATACAAACTTATTACAAAAAGATTAATTACTTTAAAGCATCATATAGAGCTTTAAACAAGGGTTTTGTAATTATAGGAATTAAATGTTGTAAGTTTTACATAACTTTAACTTGACTTATACAAACTTATTACATATTATGTTTTTAAAAGGAGATAAGAAATGCGAAAGCTATTAATATTGTTAGTTTTATTTATAGTAATGCTTTCGCTAAATGCAGAAACCATAACAGTTCGCATTTATGCTTATGTCCCAGAAAGAATAACTTTTGAACAAACTGCTGATACTTTTACAGTTAATTCAAACATGAATAATGTAGAATATGGCTTTTATAATAACAGCGGTTTTGCTGTTAACCCAGAAGATGCTGATGTGCTCTCTATAAGAGCTCTGTAATATATTTTTAAATTAT
>CAZHNE010000315.1:0-1768 GCA_964533775.1 uncultured Spirochaetaceae bacterium
TAGCTGTTGGTAAATTTCTAAAGCTTTTTGCTTCTTTTCTTTGTTTGTCATAGTTGTAAAGCTAATTCACTTGTGATTATGAAATGAGCCTTGTAGTTTAACAATGTGAATATATATTGTCTGAACTAAGTGAAATTATTCGGACTGTACCATATATGTTAAAATATAGAGTACAGTCCTTTTTCATTAGAATGAAATAGTTTATGACATTAAAGATTTTTACCATTTTCTTTAATAACTGAAGAGTACCAATAGGCAGAATCTTTGAGTATTCTTTGTTGATTAGAGTAATCTACATAAACAATACCAAACCTAGAACGATAGCCTTCTGTCCATTCAAAGTTATCAAATAGTGACCATAAGAAGTAACCCCTAACATCAACTCCTTCAATAACAGCCTTTTTTAGTTGTATTAAGTATCTGTTTAAAAAGTCGATTCTTTGTGGATCATGAACCTTTCCATCTAAAGCAATTCTATCAGCATTAGCTAAACCATTTTCTGTTATATAAATTGGAAGATTATATCTTTCATATAAGAATCTTGGTCCCCAATATAATGATTCAGGAATTATATCCCAGTTTAAATCAGTGTGAGGATCATTGCTACTTAACTCAATTTTTTTAGTCCCATGATATATGTTTTGCCCAAGAAAATCTAAAGGCTGATTTATTAGTTTCAAATCTTCTTTTGTAATATTTGGGATGTAATTTTTGTATTCAGAATAATAGTCTTCTGGATAATCTCCCAGTATTACGGGGTCGCTAAAAAGAGAAACACCAAAATAATATGGCTTATCGAAAGAAGGAACAGAAAAGAATTGTTTTTTAGCTATTTCAATTTCTTCTTTACTATTACTCTTTGGAATATTAGGGGAGCTGTTAGGTGCAAAACCAATTTTTATAGGTCCTCTTGCATTATCTCTTAAAGCCTTAGTAGCAATACCATGAGCCTTAAGTGCATTGTGAATAACTAATAGCGAGTCGCTTTGGTTTAATTTCCATCCTGGTGCGTGATATCCGCTGATATAGCCTAGACCACAAAAGCACTGTGGCTCATTTAAAGTAAAAAAGTTTTTAACTTTAGGTGTAAACTCTTTTGCTACTAGAGTTGCAAACTCTTCAAAAGCATAGATGATGTTTGGGTTTAACCATCCACCTTGTCTATGAAGTGTAATAGGTAAATCCCAATGAAATAGTGTTATAAATGGTTCTATATCATTGGCAAGTAATTCATCAATTAAATCATGATAAAACTTTATTCCTTGTTTGTTTACTTTTCCTGTGCCGTTTGGGATAATACGTGGCCAACTAATTGAGAAGCGATAAGCTTTAAGGCCAATTTTTTTCATAATATGAACATCTTCTTTAAAACGATTTACATGGTCACAAGCTATTAAACCATCGTGTTGGTTATAAACTTTACCAGGCCATTTGCAAAAATCATCCCATATATTCTTGCCTCGTCCATCTTTAAACTCACCACCTTCAATTTGATACGAAGAGGTCGCTGCTCCCCAAACAAAGTCTTTATTAAAATCCATTTTTTATATTCTCCTTAACTCTTGCCCTACAAGTTGAATCTCTTATTATTAATTCTGTAGGAATTCTAAATATATTCTTAGTCCTGAATCCGTATAAATTAAAATAACTTGTTTTTTCACTTCTGACAAGACTAAGTTGTTTCCACCTTTTGGGGTTCAAGTTTTGTTTTCGCCAATAACTGTAGTTTATTACCTTAATATTGATTTGGTTACACTATTTTTATTTT
>CAZHNE010000316.1:0-1767 GCA_964533775.1 uncultured Spirochaetaceae bacterium
TCCATCAAACGATTGACATCCTAAAATAAAACTCTTTGTTATTGTACTTTTCTCATGGAGGTTTTCATGGCAAAAAGAAAATACACAAGATATGAAAAGATGCATTTTGTAAAAGATTACAAGGAGTCTGGGCTAGATATAAATGAATATTGCTCTTCCCACAGTTTAAACTACTTTGAGTTTAAAGCTTGGAGGGCTAACTACCTAGATAAAATCAATGATGCAGGAGATGTAGTAGTTACGAGTCTTCTTAGCAATCCAGCTGAAAGTGATGAGAGCTTACTACAAGTAGAAGAAGATAATGGGCTAGTTTGTTTCTCTACTCCAAAGAAGAAGCAAACAGTACTGGTTAAACAAAAAGCTATTACTTCTAACAGTAATGACAACTCTAACAAATCCATTAAGAGTATGTTTCTCTTTAGAGACTCTATCAATGAATGTTGCATAAAATTATTAGATTTGTCTTATAGTAAATCTAATAGCAACTTGGTTGAAAAATTAATGGAGGTGTTAAAGTAACATGGCACTTCCTTTTGATAAAGATTTAACAGACTTTAAAGTATATCTTAAAACAGGATCTACTGATTTTAGAAGAGGTATTAGTTCTCTTATCTCGCTAGTAGAAGGCTCCCTTAATAAACGTATGGATGAGAAAAGCTTATTTGCTTTTTGCTCTAAAAGTAGAAAGCAAATAAAGATAATATATGTAGAAGGAGCAGGAGCATATCTTATTCAAAGAAGAGTAAAATATGGTTTATTTCCTTGGCCTAATACAAAAGAAGAAGCACTACAAGTAGATATAGAAGACTTAAGAACTCTACTCGTAGATCCAATTTCAATAGAAGCTCTAAGAGCTAGAAGAAATGTTGAAAAGATTCAGTTTTATTTATAAAAAAAGTAAATATTTTTTCTATCAATACAAGGATAAATAACTCAATAAACGAGCCTAGGAGCCTCCTAGGCTTGGTTTTGACTTTAAAAATAATTTTAACTAACAAATATTGCTAGCATTAAACAACTGCTTTTAGCCTTTAAGTTTTAGTAGCAACAAGATACTTAATTGCTTGTGCCACAACAAATTAACTATCGAATATGTTGCAATTCATCTCTTAATATAGTAATATATAGAAATGAATCATAGAGAAGAAAAAGCATTGCTTGAGATGAAAATTAAAGAACTTCAAAAGCAACTTAAAGATAAAAACAAAGAGATTAAAAAGAAAGATAAGGTAATTACTACAATAACTGAAGATAATTTAGTTATGTCTAAAGCCTTAAGATCAACTGATGAAAAACTAAGAGTTCAGTTATTCTTAAAGTTTGGTAGTAAGAGCGAGAAGTTTAGAAAGTTATTTAACATACCCGATTCTTACACAGAGTTACTCTACAAAGATAAAGAGGATTTAACAGAAGAAGAAGTTGAAATTCTTGAACAAGGCAAAGCTATTGCTGATAAAATAGAACAAGAAGAATTAGCTTTATTAAATAAAACTAAAGGTAGAAGAAATAGAAACCCAAAGAATAGAAAACGTGGTAACAGTAATGGTAAACAAAAAATCGATTCTTCTTACCCTAGAAAAGAAAACATTATAGATATTCCTAATAAAGAATGTCCTAAATGTAAAACATCATTAGTTTCTTTAAACTCCTACAATCAAACAGAATATGTCGAACTATTAGAAAAAGCATTAGAAGTAGTAAGAGAAGTAAGACCTAAGTATTACTGCCCTAGCTGTGGTATTAGTAAAAACTCCTCTACAGGAGAAA
>CAZHNE010000317.1:0-1767 GCA_964533775.1 uncultured Spirochaetaceae bacterium
CTTTTTAAGTCAGTTGCTAGAACAGAAATAACTGGAGAGAAATTAGACAAAGAATTAACAGCAGCATGTCCTTGAATACCTAAGGAGAGTCCGCTTGTTACTAAAACTTCATTACGAATTAAAGCTTTAACGACTTTTTCAACTTTTACAACAGTTTCTTTTTTAGGAGATTTTGTACCTACAATAGCGACACTTTTCTTTTTTAAAAGATCAATATTTCCTAAACAGTACAATACTCTCGCTGGAAAAGAAAAACTATCTATTTGAGAAGGCCAATTTTCATCTTTATAGATTAATATTTTGGTTTCTTTTGGAAGACTCTTAAAGTCTTCTTTTATTTTTGTATATATTTCAAACAGTTTGCTTATGGATATATTAAAATTTACTGCCCAAAGTGAAAAGTCACTACTTATTGGAAAGCGTAAAACATGTTCAAATTTATCCCACAAGTTACTTGCTATATCTAAGTCATTATTACAAACAATTACTATAGTTTCCCAATTAATTGCTTGAATTAATTTTTCATTAATCATAATTAATAGATTATCATAAGCTATCAACAAAGTTCAACAAATATTTTAATTTAGTTAATTAGTTAGGTGCTCGCATTGTTAAAATAATACTTTTTACAGCTTTTTATCTAAAAACATAAGTTTTCTTCACAAATAGAGGTTTTTTTTATAAAAGGTGTTGACATTAAATTGCCTACAGTGTATAAAAAATATCGTCAGCGCTGCCTTAGCTCAGTTGGTAGAGCAAAGGACTGAAAATCCTTGTGTCCCTGGTTCAATTCCTGGAGGCAGCACTTATACGGAAGCATATAGCTTCCGTTTTTTTATGCTTTTTCAGTTTGTGTTTTTTAGTGATGGAATAGTCTTAAACCACTAAAAGCCATAACTATACCTAAATCATCACAAGCTTTTATCACACTCTCATCTCTAATTGATCCACCAGGCTGCACAATAAAATCCACCCCGCTTCGATATGCTCTAATAATATTATCTTCAAATGGGAAAAAAGCATCTGAAGAGAGGCTTACTCCTCTAATAGTTTTTAGATAACTTTCTTTTTCTTCTTGACTTAACTCTTCAACTGGAGAGGTAAAATATTGTTTTAATAGAGATTCTTCGAATAAATTAATTTCTCTATTTTCATTTAAATATTGTTCAATTACATTATCTTTTGCATTTCTTGAAAGAGAAGGCTTAAATGGTAAGCTTAATACTTTAGGATGAGTTCTAAGTAGCCACTTATCAGCTTTTTCACCAGCTAAGCGAGTACAATGAATTCTACTCTGTCCGCCTGCTCCTACTCCTATAGTTTGTCCTCTATATGCATAACAAACAGAATTAGATTGAGTATATTTAGCGCTAATAGAAGCAACAGTTAAATCTCTAATTGCACCCTCGCTAAACTCTTTGTTATTTGTAACAATATTTTTTAAATATGATTTATCAAAAATTATACTGTTTCTATCCATTTCAAAAGTTACTCCAAAGATTTCTCTCTTTTCACTTTTACTTGGAACATAGTTTTTATCTATTTGTATGACAGTGTAAGAACCTTTTCGCTTTGATTTTAAAATATCTAAAGCTTTATTTGTAAAACTAGGTGCTATTACTCCATCAGAGACTTCTCTCTTAATACACTTAGCAGTACTTTCATCACATTCTCTTGAAAGGGCTACAAAGTCCCCAAAAGAAGACAATCTGTCTGCTCCTCTACTTCTTGTATAAGCAACAGCTAAGTCGCTTAAATCCTCTTTAA
>CAZHNE010000318.1:0-1767 GCA_964533775.1 uncultured Spirochaetaceae bacterium
CTTTTTAAGTCAGTTGCTAGAACAGAAATAACTGGAGAGAAATTAGACAAAGAATGAACAGCTGCATGTCCTTGAATACCTAAAGAGAGTCCGCTTGTTACTAAAACTTCATTACGAATTAAAGCTTTAACAACTTTTTCAACTTTTACGACAGTTTCTTTTTTAGGAGATTTTGTACCAACAATGGCAACACTTTTCTTTTTTAAAAGATCAGTATTTCCTAAACAATACAATACTCTCGCTGGAAAAGAAAAACTATCTATTTGAAAAGGCCAATTTTCATCTTTATAGACTAATATCTTGGCTTCTTTTGGAAGACTCTTAAAGTCTTCTTCTATTTTTGTATATATTTCAAACAGTTTGCTTATAGATATATCAAAATTGACTGCCCAAAGTGAAAAGTCACTACTTATTGGAAAGCGTAAAACATGTTCAAATTTATCCCACAAGTTACTTGCTATATCTAAGTCATTATTACAAACAATTACTATAGTTTCCCAATTAATTGCTTGAATTAATTTTTCATTAATCATAATTAATAGATTATCATAAGCTATCAACAAAGTTCAACAAATATTTTAATTTAGTTAATTAGTTAGGTGCTCGCATTGTTAAAATAATACTTTTTACAGCTTTTTATCTAAAAACATAAGTTTTCTTCACAAATAGAGGTTTTTTTTATAAAAGGTGTTGACATTAAATTGCCTACAGTGTATAAAAAATATCGTCAGCGCTGCCTTAGCTCAGTTGGTAGAGCAAAGGACTGAAAATCCTTGTGTCCCTGGTTCAATTCCTGGAGGCAGCACTTATACGGAAGCATATAGCTTCCGTTTTTTTATGCTTTTTCAGTTTGTGTTTTTTAGTGATGGAATAGTCTTAAACCACTAAAAGCCATAACTATACCTAAATCATCACAAGCTTTTATCACACTCTCATCTCTAATTGATCCACCAGGCTGCACAATAAAATCCACCCCGCTTCGATATGCTCTAATAATATTATCTTCAAATGGGAAAAAAGCATCTGAAGAGAGGCTTACTCCTCTAATAGTTTTTAGATAACTTTCTTTTTCTTCTTGACTTAACTCTTCAACTGGAGAGGTAAAATATTGTTTTAATAGAGATTCTTCGAATAAATTAATTTCTCTATTTTCATTTAGATATTGTTCAATTACATTATCTTTTGCATTTCTTGAAAGAGAAGACTTAAATGGTAAGCTTAATACTTTAGGATGAGTTCTAAGTAACCACTTATCAGCTTTTTCACCAGCTAAGCGAGTACAGTGAATTCTACTCTGTCCGCCAGCTCCTACTCCTATAGTTTGCCCTCTATATGCATAACAAACTGAATTAGATTGAGTATATTTTGCGCTAATAGAAGCAACAATTAAATCCCTAATTGCACTCTCGCTTAATTCTTTGTTATTTGTAACAATATTGTTTAAATATGATTTATCAAAAACTATACTGTTTCTATCCATTTCAAAAATTACTCCAAAGATTTCTCTCTTTTCACTTTTACTTGGAACATAGTCTTTATCTATTTGTATTACAGTGTAAGAACCTTTGCGTTTTGATTTTAAAATATCTAAAGCTTTGCTTGTAAAACTAGGTGCTATTACTCCATCAGAGACTTCTCTTTTAATACACTTAGCAGTACTTTCATCACATTCTCTTGAAAGGGCTACAAAGTCTCCAAAAGAAGACAATCTATCTGCTCCTCTACTTCTTGTATAAGCAACAGCTAAGTCGCTTAAATCCTCTTTAA
>CAZHNE010000319.1:0-1765 GCA_964533775.1 uncultured Spirochaetaceae bacterium
CGTAACAGCAAAGAGAACGATCAACTACTACGTAAAAGTGTTAGGGGAAATGATTGGTGGTTACACTTACGCGATTATCCTGGAGCCTACGTTTTTATTAAAAATATCCCCAATAAAAGTGTTCCTAAAGAGACAATTATTGATGCAGCAAATTTGGCTATTTTCTACTCTAAAGGCTCTAAAGGAATCACTTACGATCTATACTACACTCAAGTAAAATACCTTAAGAGAGTTAAAGGGGATAAACTAGGTTTAGTTATTCCCACAATGGAGAAAAACATTGTTGCAAAGTTGGATGAAAAGCGGATAAGCCGCCTCTTTGCAACTAGAGGGTAATTAGATGGATAGAATTAGTGTTGAGTATAAAACAATTGATGAAAAAGAGTTTACCCTAATAAAAATTGGGGAAGCTAGTGACTCTTATCCTTCCCATCTCCTTTCTGGTGAGAAAGAAGGTGCCTATATTTTTAAAGATGGAGAGCTTACTCAATGGTATTGGTCTAAAGTTTCTGATATAGACTCTTTTCGGTACATTCTTTTTCCTAAAATTGAAATTCTTAGTTTTGATCATCTAGCTACCACTTTAAAAAATGATGCTCTTTCATACATTCGCACTTTAGCTGAAGCTTTTATTAAATTGCCCCAAGATTATTTAAACCCCTTTAACGGTTTTATAGAGTGCTGGAGAGTCTACTTTGTAGTTGGAGGAGGTGTTTTAATTTTACCTCAACAACTTTCTCAAGTAATACTTTTAGAAGCTAGTGCCACTATTCGTCAATTTTATTACTACGATTTTCTAGTACCCAATACCCACCCACCCTATGGCCTTATCTCTCAGTTAACTCAGTTTTTATACTTTAGTGCTACAGGTTTTTTACCTTTTGAAAAAGAGGTGGTTAAGTTAAATAAATTTAAAGTAATCCCACTTGAACTGGGCTTTAGTGGCTTAGATAAAAGTTGCACCTCTTTTATAGATAAACATCTACAACTAAAAGCAACTGAGCAAAATCTAGTTGCCTCAGCTGCCTACAGTGCTGAAGAGAATCTTAACTACTTTTTAAAAGAAAGTGAAAACCTAAAATGGGAGTTTCATACAAAAGAGTTAGAAGCGTATGAAAACTACTTAGATGTGTTAAACAAAAAAATAGAGAAAAAGAAGTTTTTAAAGGCAAAAGGACCCTTGTTTGGCTTAATAGCACTAATTCTTTTATTAGCACTGACTGTTGGAATAAGTGCTATCTCATCTTCTAAAAGTAGAGCAGCGATTCCCTCCTTAGAACCTTTAGCAGTAATTACCCATTTTTATGAGGCTAACAACCTCTTAGATCTTTCACAAATGTCCCTTTATTTAAACAAAAGAGTTAAAAACCCCTTTGAAAAAGAGGTGAGCACCCTTTTTGTAGCTCAACAGATGAGAAAAGCTTACCAAAGTGTTGAGCTAAAACCTTTAGATTTAGAAAAATGGGCTTTAGAAGGATTTTATCCAATATCTATTGAAAATCCTCTTTGGGGAATCTTCAACCTTCAAATAAAGCAAATAGACTCTGAAGTTTTTGTTGCCTCTTACGATAAGATTGAGCCCATTGGGGATAAAGAAGTTGATGATAAAGAGTTTCTAATAGCTAACTTATATAAACAAACAGTTCAATTTACTATTAAAGAGGTTAAAAATAAGAACCTTATCGATAAAATAGAGATTTTGGATACTACTTTAATTGAAACTATCGAGGTAGAGATCTACTAAGTTTTTAATTTTTGTAGTTTC
>CAZHNE010000320.1:0-1764 GCA_964533775.1 uncultured Spirochaetaceae bacterium
AAACAAGATATTTGATAAAAAACATAAAGGTTAGAAAATCTAATAGTAGATGGGGATCTTGCTCAGGTGTTAATAATATTAACTTTTCGTATAGGTTAGCAATGTTGCCTCATATTTGTATAGATTATGTTATTTTGCATGAGGTTGTACATCTAACTGAAAAGAACCACGGAAAAAAGTTTTACAAAAAATTAGAGAGCATTTGCCCAGATTACAAATCGCGAGAAGATTATATTAAACATTTATCAAAAAGTAATAATATGCATTTAGCTTAAAGATATAAAATATTGTAGGTAGCTATTTGTTGTCTTGTTTAAAAAGTTTAGCTATGTTTATACTGATGTAGCAAAGCACGTAAAAATATGTGTTTAGCAAATTATTAAGATAAATATTCTAGGAGAAAATAAATGAAACCTAAAAAAATATCAGAAAATGTGTTTTTGTTGGCTGCAGAAATTGGAAGCAAAGACTTGTTCGAAGGGATTTGGCCAATACCTAATGGGGTTATGTTAAATTCATACCTTGTAAAGGGTAGTGAAAAAACAGTTTTAATTGATTATGTAAAAGATTGGGATGGAGCAAAAGAAGAAATTACTTCTGATTTAAGCTCTTTAAATATAAAAGATGAAGATATTGATTATCTTGTGGTAAATCACATGGAGCCTGATCATACTGGAGCTGTAGTTTCGTTGATTAAGAAGAACCCAAACATTAAGGTGTTGTGTTCTGCAAAAGCTGTGCCCCTTTTAAAAGCATTTTATGGAATTACTGAAAATGTTTATGCAGTAAGTGATGGCGAAACATTAGACGTCGGAGGTAAGACTTTACAATTCTTTATGACCCCCAACGTTCACTGGCCTGAGACAATGATGACTTATGTAGTAGAGGATAAAATATTGTTCTCTTGCGACGGTTTTGGTGCATTTGGTGCTTATAAGCACTCTTTTGACGATGAGTTAACACAAGAAGAATGGGATATGCTTTTACCAGAAACAGAAAGATATTATGCTAATATAGTTAGCTCTTTTTCTACCTTTGTATTAAGAGCTATCAAGAAGTTAGAAAATGTTGAAGTAAAGACTGTATGTCCATCTCACGGAGTGGTTTGGAGAAAAAACCCTAAAAAGATTATAGAGATCTACAAAAGGCTAGCAACATATGCAACTGGGAAAAGGGAAAAAGAGATTACTCTAATTTGGTCCAGTATGTATGGAAACACTGAAGCTTTAGTAGAGAATTTTGTTTCTGGAATAGAAAGTGTTCCAGGAGTTAAGGTTCATGTAATTCAAGTGCCTCAAACACATGAGTCATTCATGCTTGAGAAAGTTTGGAGGAGTGAAGGTGTTATTGTTGGCATGCCAACTTACGAATATAAGATGTTCCCACCAATGTATAATGTGTTAGACCAGATGGAAAGATCGCATGTGAAAAACAGAAAAGTAGTTAGATTTGGATCATATGGTTGGTCTGGGGGAGCTAATAAGCAGTTTTTACCGTTTGTAGACTCAATGAAATTAGACTTACTAGGAGAGGTGGAATACCAAGGGTACCCAACAGACGAGGACAGGCAAAAAGCTTTTGATTTTGCTAAAGAAATGGCAAGACAAATATCAGAAGAGAATTAAGAGATTAAATAATAAATTCGGGTTGTTGCAATAGTTAAACATATTAACTTTTTGTAACAGCCCTTTTTTTATCCCCTTTCAAACATTATGTTTCTATTGTCATTAAACGTAATTAATATTTAAAGCATAAAAAAGGATA
>CAZHNE010000321.1:0-1755 GCA_964533775.1 uncultured Spirochaetaceae bacterium
TATTTCTACAAATACAAAGTACTTACTAACTTATGTAACTTCATTATCAACTATAAACAATTATGATTAATGGAAAAGATTTAAAAATATTAAATGCTAGCTTTTTCGCCTCTAATCAAAAGGGCGTAAAGGGCCCTAATAAGTTTATTTGTTGTAGCAATCATTGCCTTTCTATGGGGAAATCCTTGTTGTCTTTTTTTAGAATAATACTCAGCCAAAACAGGATTACTTCTAAGACTGTTAGTGGCCATGAGATAGCAATACTTTCTAAGAACTTTGTTACCCCTTTTGGATATTTTTTCCATGCCTATCTTCGTTTCCAGATTGATAGATAGTTGGATCAGTTCCTATAAAAGCTATCAATTATTGATAGCGACTAAAGCGATGTTAGTGTCTAGCAGTTTTGAGTTACTTTCAGTAACATGTTTTGAGTGAGCTTCGGTAAGCAGTTTTGAGTTACTTTCAGTATGAATGGCTTTAGCCTCTGAGCAATTTTCAAAAGAAATATTTTTTTTCATATGAGCTATTTGAGCTCAAATGGTTAACTTGTCTTTCATGGGTAAAGTCCTTATGGATGTTATATATAGAATAATATAGGATTTCTCATATCTCAATGTTGCAAACTCAAAAGTAAAACGCCCATTACTGAATGTTTGAATTATTATTTAAGATGTATTTTTTTAGTAATAATAACCTTCTTCAATTTCTGGTTCATAAGGTTTTCCTGTTTCTAGACTATTTTCAATGATTTTAATCATTTCTTCTTTAGACATTCCTCTAACTAAAAAATAAGGGAAGTTTGAATCAAATTTTTCATTGTACTTATTTAAATATATTTCAATATTATCTTTTTCCATTTTATAAAAGCTCCTTTATCATTTGTTTAAATATTTTGTAAGATTCAGGGAAATCTTTAATAATTGAATCTAAACTTTTTTTCTATCTATAGTAGCATTAATCATTTCTGTAAAAGCTTCAGCTGCTAATCCATTATTAGTATCAAGTGTCTTATATTTTTTCAATAGCCTGTACCATGTTCAACACTAGCTTTTATTTTTGCATAAGTTGCTCTTTCCACTATATCACTCTAATCTTCTCTACAGTCAAGAGGAATTGCTCTAATTTCTTTTTCTAATTTATTAGTTCTCTTGAAATATTAAATGCAACTCTTCTACTTTTTTTGATTAATGATTTATTGCATTTAAAAATGCAAAGTATTTAATTGCATTTAACTTTTCAATTAACAGTCGCCCAATAATTGCCACGCCTACCTACTTAATCTTCCTTTTTGAATAGATTTATACAAATTTAAACCATCTAGTTATAGGTGGTTTTTTTATCGTTTAAAAGCTGTTTAATATTAGTATAGAGAATATAAGGTAAGTTTTGATTGACATGTTTAAAGTGTGATATTATTCTTACTTATTATTAAATCATTTAAAGGAGTTTAAGACGAGGAGAATGCCTTGCCAAAGGATCTTGTTGTAACTGTTTAAAGAGCGTTTAAGTTGAGTTTTAGGGTGTTTTTAAAACACGATATTACCCTAACAAACAGATTAAAACACGGAATAATTGTCAAAACTGACTGGAATAATTGTCAAAAAGCTGGAATTTTTGTTCAAAAATTTTGGAATGTACAAAAATGTTATTAAAATGATAATAATTGTTGTTTTCTAAAAGACGATAAACATTAGGGAGAATTTGCGGCTAACTGGACTTGAACCAGCACAGGCTTGCGCCCACAAGCACCTCAAG
>CAZHNE010000322.1:0-1745 GCA_964533775.1 uncultured Spirochaetaceae bacterium
TAATTAGCTATAAATGCAAGTTAATATTGAAATTATATTTTTACTAATAAGTATAGCAATGTTAGACTAGGAGAAAAACAAGTTTTAAAAGGAATAGAAAATGGACGACTTTTTATCATTTCTTTGAGATATATCTGAAGAGGCCGTTTATACCTTTGGATTATTAGGAGTTGGAGTTGTAATATATTTAGTTAAAGAAAAGTTTAAATCATAAAATCTATAAACCTTTTAATCCTTTATATTAAAATTTTACCATTTTTCCTTTAAAACTTCTTCAACAAACATCCTTATAACATCAGGATCAAATTGATAACCTGCGTTTTTACGTAGTTCTTCCATAACAACTTCTTCTGGTAATGCATTTCTATAACTCCTATCACTTGTCATAGCATCATAGGCATCTGCAACAGCTATGATTCTTGACTGAAGAGGAATTTCCTCGCCTTTGAGACCTCTAGGATATCCTTTTCCATCCCATCGTTCATGGTGAGCTAACACATACAATGCCATTTCTGATAAATCATTAACACTACTTAGAATTCTATAGCCTATCTCTGAATGAGAATTAATTGCCATCCTTTCAGCTTCGGTGAGCTTACCAGGTTTATCGAGTATACTTTTGGGGATAGAGATTTTTCCTATATCATGAAGCAAACCAACAGTCTTAAGTTTCTCAACTTTATATTCAGATAATCCAAGTACCTCACCCATGCTTTTGCATAATGATGAAACCCTACGGGAGTGTTCTTTTTCTCTTTCATTGTTATCGAAAAGTGTATTAAGAATACTGTTAACTGTTCTTCCCCTCATTCTTGGATTATCAAAAATGTTTTTTTTGAACATATAATTTTCAGCTTTACTAAATACTTCCTGTATTTCTTCTTCTTGATTTTTTTTAGTTTCATAACCAAATGAAATAGAAATTTCAACATTCCCAATTTTTTCCTTTGATGCCAAATCATTGATATTTTCAATGATTTGTTCAGCTTCATAAGAATTTGTTTTTGGCAAAATAACTACAAATTTATCGCCACCGAATCTGGCAACAATATCATCAAATCTACATCCGTCTTTAATTATACTTGCTGCCTTTTTAAGAACTTTATCCCCCACAGTATGTCCAAAAGAGTCATTAATGAGTCTTAATCCATTTACATCACCCATAATAAGAGTTAAAGGAAGGTTTTCTACTGTATCGAGTCTTATTAATTCTGCCTCATAAAACCCGCGATTATATAACCCTGTTAGCTGATCGTACCGAGTTAAGTATTCAATCTTTTTTAATCGTTTCCATTTTTCTCTAAAGTCTCTAAAAACAATTACGACACCAACGACTATGCCTGCATCATCTAAAATTGGAGCTGCACTATCTTCAATTATAACTTCTTGTCCATTTTTTGTAATCAGTATAGTGTGATTAGAAAGTAGGTGCATTTTCCCGCTTTGCATTACGTTTTTTACAATATCTTCACTCTTTTTTCTGGTAAACTCATCTATGCTGTTAAACACTTCATAAACTGGTTTCCCTAATGCTTCACTTTGAGTCCATCCGGTAATTGATTCAGCAGCTCTGTTTATAAATGTCACATTATAGTTTTTATCAGTGCATATAACAGCATCCCCAATTGAAATTAATGTTTTTTCTAATATTTGCTTTTCATTAAAAAGCTCGTCTTTTAGAATTAAAAGCTCAGCAGCTCTTTTATCTTTCTCTCTGTTTTGAAAGAGTAATTCTTTATTAGCAA
>CAZHNE010000323.1:0-1740 GCA_964533775.1 uncultured Spirochaetaceae bacterium
GAAGGTGGTCTTTTCCTTCTCTTCCAATGTTGCCAGAAGAGTTAAAACAACAACCTATTGAAAGAACAAAAGATCAGTTTAAGATAGTAAAAGGTTTACTCGAAAGAGATGATGTTAATACTTTTATTATTGCAACAGATGCTGGAAGAGAAGGTGAGTTAGTAGCAAGGTGGATTTTAAAACTTTCTTCCTACGATAAAGAGGTTAAAAGACTTTGGATAAGTAGCCAAACTGATCAGGCAATAAAAGAAGGATTTGAAAACTTAAAAGACGGAGATGATTATTTGAACCTATATGAAGCCGCATTTGCAAGATCAGCAGCTGATTGGTATGTTGGAATGAATGTTACAAGAGCTCTAACAACTCATTATGATGCTAAAATGTCAGCCGGTAGAGTACAAACTCCCACTCTTTCATTAATGTGTGAGAGAGAAGAAGAAATAGAGAAGTTTAGTGGTAAATTCTATTGGAGTGTTAAAGCCGATTTTAATGACTTTAACGCTTCTTACTATCCAACAAATGATTCAATAAGAATAGATAAAGAAGAAGATGTTGAAGCTGTAAAGAAGATTTTAGAAAAAACAAAGTTAGCTAAAATAGTTAACATAGAAAAGGTTGAAAAGGTTGAACAACCTCCTTTAGCATATGATCTAACAGAATTACAAAGGGATGCAAACTTACAACTATCTTTTAGTGCTAAAAAAACATTAGATGTTTTACAAAGATTATATGAATATCATAAGGTAGTTACATACCCTAGAACAGATAGCAGATATATTACTGATGATATTGTCTCTACTATTCCTCAAAGGTTAAAAGCTTTAGCCAATAGCGAGTTTAACATGTTGGCAAGAAGAATATTGTCTAAAGAACTAAGAATTACTGACAGGCTTGTTCAAAACGAATTAGTAAGCGATCACCATGCAATTATTCCAACAGAACAAAGAGTTAACATTAATAGGCTAAGTGAAGATGAAAAAGCTTTATGGTCTTTAATTGTAAAGCGATTTATTGAAGTTTTAGAAAAAGACTATATATATGAAACGACAACCATGTATATCGAAATTGAATCCTTAATATTTAAAACAAGAGTCATAAATAGAATTCAAGAAGGTTGGAAGAGTGTTAATAGAGTTAAATCAATAGATGAAGAAAAGGAAAAGCAACCTACATATAAAGTTGGTCAAAAGCTTCACTTAAAAACATTTGCCGTTAAAAAACAAACAACTGATGCACCTAGCAGATACAATGAGGCTACTCTTTTATCTGCAATGGAACATGCAGGTAGGTACGTTGAAGATGCAAAGCTTAAAAAAAATTTATCAGCAGGGTTAGGAACACCTGCAACAAGAGCTGATATAATTGAAAAGTTAATCTACAACAATTATATAAATAGAAATGAGAACAATGAATTAGAACCAACAGCTATAGGAAGAGAGATTATAAGATTAGCTCCCCAAATGTTAAAAAGCCCTGCCTTAACGGGTAAATGGGAAGGAAGACTAAACTCTATATCTAAGGGAAAAGAAGATTCAGAAATCTTTATTTCAGATATTAAAAAACTAGCCAAAGAACTTGTTAAAAATATTGGAGACTCTCATGAGAGTTTTACACCTGACTACAAAGAAAGTAAAAAGTGCCCACACTGTAGTAGTTCTATGATGAAAGTAATTGATGCTGATAATAGAGTGCATTATATTTGTCAAAAACTTTCTTGTTCTTATGAAGAGATGGAAGTAA
>CAZHNE010000324.1:0-1736 GCA_964533775.1 uncultured Spirochaetaceae bacterium
TTTGAATGGGAGAATAAAATATAACATCTTTTTTTGATTCACCCCTAAATGTTAAGGGCTTATTAATTATAATATTACTTTCTTCGTAGGTTCCTTCTGGGATAATAATAGTATCACCAGCTGCAGCACTATCAAGAGTATCTTGAATGCTCTTAGTAGAATCACTCGTATCGTGGGAGACATGATTGCTTATAGTTACTTCTATTGTTCCTTTTATTTCTGAATTATCCGATAGTGTTGCTATAGCTTTTACAGTTCCGTTTTTCTTAGCTGTTAATAATCCGTTATTATCTATAGTAGCAATTGATTCATCATCAACTGACCAAATTACTAGTGTGTTGATAGAATTAGTAGGTGTAATTTCTGCTCTTAATTGTAGTATCCCACCATTACTATCATTGATTGTCTTAACCTCTTGTAAGCTCAAAACATTGATATTAGATGCTAATATTTCTTCTACTGGTATAGTGCCTTCGCAAGAAAGTAGCATCGTTGATGCTAGTAGTAAAATAATTGAAAATTGAATAGTTAAATCTCTTTTTTTCATTTATAACCCCTTTAATTTTATTTTCATTGCACTGTAGGTTATAAGAGGTTGGATGTCTAGAAAATGTTTATACTGTAAAGCCTTATTTATCGCTTTAAAAGTTTATTGTTTACTAGGGAAGAGTTTATTTTTAAAAGAGGATTAATTTATATTAATTTGTTTTTTGTTAATAAGTATCAGTATGTTGTGTTTGTGTATAATGTAATAATATTAATCTATTTTGTAGCTTATTCATTATAAGAGAATAAGTTTATTAGAGGTTATGATTAGTTAGAAAAAAACATTTTAAAATACTATAAATCGATATACAATGTTTTTATAATTATATAATTGCAAGGAAGAAGAGTGCACAAAGTAAAAGCTAAAAGTATTTTATCAAGTAGTGGTAATATGAATATATACAGAGGATGCTCCCATGGATGCATTTACTGTGATTCAAGAAGTACTTGCTACAATATGAATCATGATTTTGAAGATATTCAAGTCAAAGAAAATGCCCTTGTTTTATTAGAAGAGACTTTAAGAAGAAAAAGAAAAAAGAGCATGATTTTTACAGGCTCTATGAGTGATCCTTATATACCCTTAGAAAGGGACCTCTTATTAACAAGAGGTGCTTTAAAACTAGTTTACAAATATGGATTTGGAATAACACTATTAACAAAATCAGATTTAATTCTTAGAGATTTAGATTTAATAAAAAAAATTAATGAAAAGACAAAATGTGTAGTTCAAATGACTCTTACTACATTTAATGATGAGATGTGTAAGAAAATTGAACCTAATGTTTCGCCAACATCAAAGCGAGTAGAAGCTTTGAAAATCTTTAATGATCATGGTATTCCTACCATTGTTTGGTTAGGCCCTATTTTACCTTTTCTTTTAGATAATGAAGAAAATATTAAAACCCTTTTAGAATATATGATAGCTTCAAAAGTTAAAGGTGTTGTATGTTTTGGTATGGGGATGACTTTACGGGATGGCAACAGACAATATTTCTATAAACAGTTAGATAATCTTTTTCCATCTTTAAAACAAAAATATATAGAGAGTTTTGGTGATAATTATTATATTGGCAGCTTTAACAACAATAAATTAATGAAAATTATTAGTGATACTTGTGTAAAACACAACATACTTTACAAAGTGGATGAAGTATTTTCTTATCTTAAAAGGTTTGAAGAATTAGAAT
>CAZHNE010000325.1:0-1725 GCA_964533775.1 uncultured Spirochaetaceae bacterium
ATGAACAAACGTCTCTGGCAAAGAGACGAAATGAGTGTAAACTTTATAATAAAAGAAGATTACACAGACGAAGCTCCTGAACATAGTATTATTTTAAGATTTAAGGAAGATTCATCATTAGAAGAAATCGCAAACAACGTAAATGATAAAATAGTTGAGATAAGACATAAAAACTCTTCTACACATAAAAATGCAGTAGATAAACTAGTAGATTTCTTTACAGCCTTCCCTCCTTGCATATTAACAACTATAGCTTCAATTGTTAAATATTTAGATACAAAAGGTATAGCTCCAAAAAGTATAACAGGAGAAGATGGTCTTCACTGCTCAGCATATATAAGCAACTTAGGTAGTATTGGTCTTAAAAACGCAACTATTAATCACCACTTATATCAATGGGGGACAACTAGTCTTTTTATAGCTATTGGTGAATTAAAAAGAAAAAGAATTGTAAAAAACAACTCAATAGAAAAACAAGATACCTTACGCTTGGGAATAACTATAGATGAAAGAATATCTGACGGGTTTTATTTTGTTAAATCCTTAAACATCTTTCAAGATATATTGAACTCCCCTGAACAACTTTTAGAAAAAGCTTCCGAGGTAAAACAAAGACCTCCTAAAAACAGAAAAGAAATGAAAAAAAGAACGGAAGAAGAAAAACTGCAACATATTGTTTAAACATTTTAAACTAAGTGTAAACTTTGTTATCATTTTTCTACTAGTGCTTGTATTATAACAACCTCTTTGATAATCTTGGTATAATTATTAATTTTTGGAGGAAACAGTGAAAGCCGCTCTGTTTGATATGGATGGAGTTTTGTGTGATACACAACAATACCATTATTCTTGTTATGTGGACATTGCAAAAAAGCACTACAATGTTGATTTAGGTGATTCTATAAAAACTCAATTAGAAGGTGTTTTAAGAGAAGAAGGTGTTAAAATCTTCCTAAAGGCTGTAAATGTTGAGCCTACTAAAGAAAATATTAAATATATTTCAGAGTTGAAAAACAAAGTATATTTAGAAAAGGTTGAAGCTAATAAAGATAATCTTTTAAATGATGGAGCTCTTTCTTTATTAAAAAGACTAAAACAATGGGGTGTTCCCATTGCACTAGTAAGTGCTTCAAGAAACGCACACCACATTGCTAAACTTACAAACATAGAACAATATTTTGACTATATAGTGGACCCTTCCAGAGTAAAGAAAGGAAAACCCAACCCTGCAATATTTTTAATGGCAGCGGCTCACCTAGCTGTAAAACCAAGCGATTGTGTAGTATATGAAGATGCAGCAAATGGAATTCAAGCAGCCAATGATTGCGGTATGTTTTCTATAGCTATGAATGTTGATTTTTCTAAAACAATATTCACTTATAAAAACAAAATTGCTGATAGATATATCTCTTCTTTAACTGATCCTCTCTGTTACAGAGGGTTGTATGAAAATATTTATGACAGTGGAGATGATCTCTCTCTTTATATATTTGATGCAGGTAATGTAGTTTTAGATAACATTCACTGCTTTAACGATATATTCGATGAGTATAACTTTACAACTGAACAAAAGAATGAATTTATAAAAGACTATAGTTTATATACAGCTCCTTTAATGGATGGAAATATTACTACTGAATTCTTTTTTGAGCATATAAATACAACTATGAATGTTAATATAACGGGAGATCCCCTATATGAACACTTCCACCCTGTTTATAACAC
>CAZHNE010000326.1:0-1720 GCA_964533775.1 uncultured Spirochaetaceae bacterium
TGACCGCTACACTATAAGCACATAGTATGTACATAGATATTTTAGAGAAAGAAAGATTAATCAAAAGTGGATAATAATTATTTTATATAATTAGGTATTTGAGGAAATTAAAATGAGCTTAAAAGAACGCAATAACGGTATTTTACTACATCTAACTTCACTTCCCAGCAAGTATGGTATAGGAGATATGGGTAAAGAAGCATATCTTTTTATTGACTTTTTAAAAAGGAGTAAGGTGGGATTATGGCAAATCCTTCCCCTAGGACCTACTGGATATGGGAATTCTCCTTATTCATCAAGAAGTACTTTTGCAGGAAATGAATTTCTTTTAAGTATAGATAGTTTAATCGAGGATGGTTATTTATTAGAAAGTGATTTAAATAATTACCCAGAGGTAGTTGAGGGCTATGTAGATTTTAGTATTGTTGAAAGATATAAAAAACCGTTGCTCTTTAAAGCAGCTGACAACTTTCTTTTAGCCAAAAAGGAAAAAGAAGATTATGAAAAGTTCTTAAAAGATAATGCTTTTTTCTTAGAAGAATATGCAATTTTTCAAGCTCTTGTTGATTATTACTACGATGCTCGCTGGTATAGTATTTGGGATAAAGGTATTTCTAAGAGAAAGCCTGCTGCTATAAAAAAAGTTAAAAAAGACTTATTTGTTGAAATAGAAAGATACAAAGTTCTTCAATACTTGTTTTTCAAACAATGGTATAAACTTAAAGAGTATGCCAACGAAAATGGTATCCTTATAATTGGAGACTTACCTATATTTGTAGCTGGAGACAGTGTTGACTCTTGGTCTAACATTAAGTTGTTTAAAACCGATAGCAAAGGCCATTATACAAAAGTTTCAGGCTGTCCACCTGATGGTTTTACTAGTGATGGTCAGTTATGGGGGAACCCTGTCTATGATTGGCAGATACATAAGAACACAAACTACAAATGGTGGATTTCAAGAATTAAGCATCAACTAAAGCTTTACGATATTATAAGAATTGACCACTTTAGAGGCTTTGAATCTTATTGGGAAATTGATAGTGATCAAACAACTGCTAGAAATGGAGTGTGGACTAAGGGACCTGGGCAACATTTCTTTGATGAAATAAAAAAACAGCTAGGGTATCTTCCAATTATTGCAGAAGACTTAGGCTATATGACTAAAGAAGTTGAACAGCTGAGAAATGACAATGGTTTCCCTGGCATGAAAATTGGTATTTTCGGCTATAGTTGGGATCATGATAAAAACTTAAATTTTGATAATATGGACTTACCTACAAATTATGGCGAAAACTTTATTGCCTACCCTGGCACCCACGACAATCAAACTGTTTTAGGTTGGTATAATTCATTAGAGCAATATCAAAAAGAATGTATGCTAAAAATCTTAGCAACAAGAGAAGATAATGTAGTATGGCCCTTTATAAAAGAACTTTACTCTAGTAGAGCTAGAATAGTTATAGTTCAAATGCAAGACTTACTAGAAAAAGAAGATAAATATAGAATGAACACCCCATCTACTTGCGGCCCATTCAATTGGTCTTGGCAGTTAAAGAATAATGAAGATTTAAGTAAGTTAGAAACTATACTAAAGTTATATAATAGTTATTACAAAAGATAGGTAAACTTTAGTTAATCTATACTAAAAGTTAGTTTTTTTATGTTTTTTTACACAAAAATGCTGTTTAAGGATAAACCACTATATAGTTAGTAACAATAT
>CAZHNE010000327.1:0-1719 GCA_964533775.1 uncultured Spirochaetaceae bacterium
TAATCAACGTCTAAGTTTGATAAAAACATAATTTGATCTTTAGTTTCAATTCCTTCAACAATAATATCTAAGTTTAATTTTTTAATCATATCTACTAATGATGAGATCATAACTTTATATTTTTTGCTTTCTTGAGCTAAGTTCAATAGAGTCTTATCAATTTTAGCAGTTGAAAAAGGTAATCGTAGAACAGAGTCTAAGTTAGCAAAACCTGTCCCAAAATCATCTAGTGAGAATAAAAATCCTTCTTTAGTTAGTACTTTCATTGTTTCTTCAAGTTGAGGAGCTATGCTAGCTATACTTTCAGTTACTTCAAAAGATATTTGTGATGGATCAATATTGTACTGGTTAGATATTTCTAAAACCTTCTTAGGAAAACTTGAATCTAAGCAATCTATAACTGATAAATTAATAGAAATCGATTCAAAGGTAGAGGGAAGTGTATTGCTATGTAAGAAACCACAGACTTTTTTTAATAATGTAAAAGTTATTTGTGTTATTAATCCTCTTTTTTCAGCGAAAGGTATAAAGACTGATGGGCTTATATAACCAAAAGGCTTAGGGTTTATTCTAGACAAAGCTTCTGCAGTGTTAAATTGATTGCTTTTAGTATTTAAGATTGGTTGAAGGACAAATTCTATTTCTTCGTTTACAATAGCTTCTACTATGGCTTCGTTTCTAGCCACATTATATCTGTATTCTTCTATGCTTTCTAAATCAAGCCTGCTTGGCTTTTTTTCAAGTTTAGCTTTTTTGCTAATAAAATTGATTAGATCAATTATTTCTGAAGTAGATTCAATATCATCTAAAGTGTCAGAGTATGAAATATGAATATCAACTTTAATTGTGATGTCATTGTTTGTCATATTAGTTGGAAATATTGAGGCTAGTTTATCTAATATCTCAGTTTGATGTTCTTTTTTTTTTAGAATGAAAATGAACCTATCTCCTTCCAGTCTAAAAACAAGAGTTTTATTTTTAATTAAAATAAGTTTTGCAGCTACATTTTGAAGGACAATATTACCAAAATTCTCTGATAATATAGTGTTTATTTTCGTGGTGTTTACATTATCAATAGCAATAAAATTAAATGGTATTTTTTTTGTAATTAGGGTGTGAATGTATTCATTAAAAGCCATCCTATTATAAACATTAGTCATTGTGTCCATGTAGGCTGTTGGCTTTAAAAGTGTTAAATACATTAAAAATATTGCTAGCCCAACTGAGGCGCTGCTTATGGAGATTGACGGCATGTTTATCTGAATGATTGTTGCAACTATGCTTATTATGATAAAGAAGGGAACAATTATAATTTGACTTCTAGATAAGTGTTTTCTTTTTACAATTGCATAACAAGCACCCCAAATTAGCAGCATTAGTTCGCCTGTAATTGCAAAAGAAAATAAGGGTCCGTGAAAATAATTTATATTTTGATCAAAATAGAAAATATAACTAGTAAAGGGAGTTGAAAGTAGGAGTGAGTAGTTTATAACAACAATAATTATGGGAAGAAATTTAGTAATAGGTTTAATTAGTAATTCTTGTTTTGTTAATACTATTAAATACCTTAATAATAAATAGGGAATAATCCATTGTGTTAAGAAGAATAATATATTTACTATATAATTTATGTAGATATTAACATTGTTGTTTATGCAATAAAAAGTTAAAAGATCTAAAACAATTGAAAAGGTTCCTTCAACTAATGTAATGGAAAAG
>CAZHNE010000328.1:0-1719 GCA_964533775.1 uncultured Spirochaetaceae bacterium
CTATAGGTTCTCCAAAATTTATTAAAGCTTCTAACCAGATATGGACAGTAAAAGTGTTTTTTAATGCTATTGGGTTAGTCGGTTTCTTAATGTTTGTTATTGCCTTTACAAAAGCTTTGTTACAAATTCCTTACTTTGCTGCATTAAAAGCAAAAGAAAAAGTAGAAATTAGAAAACCTCTTGAAGGAAAGAGTAAAATTTGGTTTTGGATATCTTTAGCTGCAATAAGTTTAGTATCTTTTTGGTCATATTTTAACATACAAGGATGGAGTGCTAAAATAGGATTATCTCAACCCTCTTGGTTGACTCAATCATCAGTTTGGTTTGTTGGACTTTGGACAGCTTTTATGGGTTTAATGGTTATAATCGCACTAGTTCTTTTCTATCAACTTATTGGTAAAAAAGAAGGAATGGATTTGAAAGAAAGAGGAATTGTCTTAAATAAAGAGCAGTGGATAAAAACTATATTATTGGCAATAATTGTAGTTGCTACTTCATTTACGATAGTATTTTTTGCTAACTATTTTTTCAAAACAGACTTTAGATTGTGGTTATTATGCTTAAAACCATTTGAGCCAGATAAAATATGGATAGCATTAAAATACTTACCACTATTCTTAATATTTTATGTTCCAAATTCAATTGCCATTAATATTTTTAACTATCATGGTAAAAAAGAATGGGTTAACACAGCAGTTCTTGCATTGTTTAATGGACTAAGTGTTATTTTAGTTGTAATTATAAATTATTTAATTTTCTTTACTAGTGGCGAACAAGTTATGTTAGGTGGTGTAAGCATATTAGGTATATGGGCAATTCCAATATCAATTATCTTACCACTAGCTGCTATTGGAAGTCGTAAGATTTATAGAGTTACAAAAAACCCATATTTACCTTCACTAATTATATCATTGATAGTAGTACTAATGAGTTGCTCTAATGCATTAACAACTTTGTTGTAGTAACTATGATATTAACTTAAGAAAGTTGTAGCATTAATAATTTTTAAATATACTGCTTAAGCCTTAATCGATAAAAGGGTTAGGCAGTTTTTATAATCTATAAAAGTTACAATAATTTTAAAATTTAAAATTACTTTCTCAAAAGAATATATATTTAAATGAAAACCTTTTAACTGCAGATTAGTACTTAATTTGATATAAATTATAGTGATATAAATCTATTATCTACTTATATAATACTTAAGCCCTATAATACAATAATATAGGTTAAGACCTCTATTTTTTAGCTTGGTTTTTCTAGTTGCACAGCTTTATGTGTGTTAGAATTCTCTTAAGGAAAACTAAATGAATACAAATAGTAGAAGTTATATTTCAATAATTGGACACTTTATTGGGGATTTTTATTTACAAAGTGACAAATACACCACCAAGTGCACATTGAAAGTTGGTAGCTAAGAATACAGAGAAATTTTGAATAATCTTAAACCCAGTAATATAGAAGCAATCTCTCTCAATGTAATCATTTGATGAAAAATCCACCCTATTTTTTAACAAATACTTTAACTGCTACTGAAACTCTCCTCCAAATATTTGTGCGTTTAATACCCGCCGGCTGTTGCTGATGTGCATGAAAGACATGTAAAAATTTCATACATTTTAATAGGTAAAACTGATCTAAAGTATTTACCTATAAGAAAAAAGTTGTGTAAAAGTAACCAAAGAAGAAATAACTAGTGAATATTGTACTGGGCAGGTT
>CAZHNE010000329.1:0-1708 GCA_964533775.1 uncultured Spirochaetaceae bacterium
ATGGAGTATATGTTCCCACAATTAACAAACAAATTGCTAAAATAGAGGAATTAACGTGGCTCAATCCTTAATTTTTCATTTTAGAGAATCCAATTCATTTTTAAGTAGAACAAATCCTTTTATAAAATTACTATCCCTACTTCTTTTTTGTACAGCTTTAGTCAAAACAAGTATTGTAGGAACTTTGATTTTTCTTTTTGTTGTTATTATTGCTATGGTGATTACTAAATTACCTATAGTTAGGTATGGCAGTGAATTACTCTTCTTTGTAGTAATATCCTTTTTTATTGCTTTATCTTCGTATATAGCAAATTACGATTTAGTAGATATAATTAACCGTGTTCTTCGCTTCGATACTGCTATTTTAATGAGTTTTCTACTTGCAGACTCCACAGATCCCAGTGATATTGCTAGGTCGTTAGGGAGTGTGCTTAATCGCATTCCTTTTATAAATGGATGGAAAGTAGCTAGTCAAATAGAACTTACTCTTTTATACATTCCTTTAATCTTTGAAGTCTCTAGCTCTATAATTGAAGCACGAAGTGCAAGGTTGGAATCTAGAATAAGACACCCTTTAAGGTTTATAACAAGTTATAGTGTTAGTTTAATAGACAACCTTTTATATAAAGTTGATGAAATTGCTTTTGCTCTCGATAGTAGAGGCTATGATCCTTCTGTAGAAAGAGAAACTATAAAGTATAAGGTAACAGATTTTGTTTTCTTATTATTTGTTATATTATTAATTGGAGTTTCATATTATGTTAGCTAAAAAAGAATTAAGAAAATATATTAAAACCCTTAATAGTGAAAAGGAGAATCTTTCTTTTGAAAAAGAGGATTCTATAATTTTACAAAAGTTAAAACAAACTCCCGCTTTTAACGAAGCAAATCTTGTTTTGTTGTATTATCCAATGAAAAATGAGGTCAACGTATTACCTTTAATAGATTATTGTTTTAGAAACAACAAAAAGGTAGCTTTACCGAAAACTCTTAAAGAAAAAATTGAATTTGTATTAATTGACAAAAATTGGAAAGAGGGTTTAGTAAAAGGTGTTTTAAGCACTACTGAGCCTAAAAATGGAGAAGTTGTTACTGTTTTTGGTAAAAAGAGTGTTGTTATTACTCCATCTCTTGCCTTAGGAAAGGATAATTCCCGACTAGGACACGGAAAAGGGTATTATGATAAGTTTTTAAATGAAAACAGAGATCTTATTAAAATAGGGATTTGCAGAGAACATTTGTTGTTTGACTCTTTGCCAATGTCTGATAATGATGTTTTTCTTGATATTGTAATATCGTCTAATTATTAATTCCAATATCAAATATAATTGTTGCAGTATAACTTCCAGCTGCTACTTTATCATATGAGTCCCAATCAAACCATAACCCAAAATTTTGATCATTAGCAACAGCTCCGCTAGAAACACTATATTGGAAAGATGCCGGACTACTAGTGGCACTTGTTGAAAAAATCTTCTTTTTGTAAACATTGGAAGTTCCGTTTGGAATTCCTTGGGAGGGATTAAGAAACTCTGTAAGGTTAAGTACTGTATTAGTTATACCGTTTCCAATATTTAAAGCTTGGGTATACATTGTTATACCTACACCTTCTAGAGCAGCATCGTTGAAATTTAAAAAACCTTGTGTCGATACTGTCATATCAAATGTTACAGAACCTGAACTAGCTGGATTACCAATGTATGCATAC
>CAZHNE010000330.1:0-1708 GCA_964533775.1 uncultured Spirochaetaceae bacterium
GAACAAAAGCTATGTTTTTCTCTCTCATAGCTTTAACTGGAATATTCTTTATAGGCAGCCCAGCTCCTATAAAGACAATATCAACAGCTTCTTCTATAGCAACATCTAACATTTGTTTAAAGTTATTAATTGCAAACATGATGTTAACACCAATTATTCCTTTAGTCTTCTCTCGTGCAATTCGTATTTCTTTTCTAAAAGCTCTAACATTAGCACCTAGTCCATCTTTAAAATAATCTTTATCTAAAAGACCTATTCCATTTGCTGCAATAACACCTACTCCACCTTCATTGGCTACAGCGCTAGCTAATGAGGAGAGGGAAATACCTACACCCATGCCACCTTGAACTATAGGTAAAGTAGCCTCATGAACTCCTATTTTTAGTTTAGTAAAGGTTTTTCTACTTATATTAGTAAGATCAATTTGCTTAATAACTTGCTTAATCGGGAAGTTTTTATCAACTGCTTTAGTTAGTTGCTTTAAAGAATTAAACATATTGTTAATTTTTAATGTATCCATTTGTTTTCTCCATTATTACACTATTTTCTTTTATTTGCGTATAATTTATTTTATCATACTATTTTTACATTTTTTAAGAAAGTGTCAAAAACAATAAATTAAATACATTTATCACTTTTTTTATTTATGAAGAGAAATTACTATATCAACCTTTATAGAAAAGAGTATTTTTACTCATAAGTGTTAAATAGTTATCAAAAAGCGCAATAGTATTGGTGTTTTTAGATTCAACTATAAATGTGTTTTTTTCATATATTATTCAGTTTTAATAAGGACTAAGTCTTGATTTATCACCAACTCTATAACAATATTATTATGTCAAATTTGTTATATACAAGGAGTATATTATTATGAAACAAAGCAAAAGATTTCTTTTTATTATTGTTGTTATAAGTTTAATGTTTATCCCTTCATGTGAACAATTTGGATTAAATTCTTCATTAATAAAAGTGAGTTTAGAAGTACCACAAGAAGAAATTAATCCTTATCATATTGATGTAATTGCTCTTAATAATTTTACTTTACAACCAATTATGGGTCTTGAAAAAGAAGATTTCACAATTACATTTAACGAATCGGGAGTATACCCAATAGATTTAATTGTTGAAGGTGGAATAATGGACGAAGATGGTCACTACACTCTTTTTCCAAACGAAGACAATTTTGTTTACTGCCCCATTATAGATGGAGATGTAAGAATACCTGTTGGACAATATATTCTTAAATTTAGCAAGGAAGGATATCAAGACGCAGAAATTGAGTTTGAAGTAACACAAGATCCAGAGTTATATTCAACGACTTCAATAGATGTTGGAAATGTAAATCCTACTTTAAAAATAACATTATATAATGATACTTTTAAAAGTGGTGGTGCGCCAATGGAGCTTTCAAACTGGGATATTAATACAGGAACAACTGGATTAGAACCTGGAACAATAATGAGAGATAACGATACCGAAGTAACTATTCCATTTACTGGAACAGCTGCCGCTGGTACTATTACTATTAAAGCTAAAGCCGCGGCATTAAATAGAGGCATAGACAGCTTAGTTCTTACCGAAACAGTAGAGAATGAGTAAAAATATTAAAATATTTGTTAAATAAAAGGCTGCCTTTTGGTAGCCTTTTTATATTAATAGCAATTTTTAAAAATATCATTATTCTTCTCTAATCCAAGAAAATACATAT
>CAZHNE010000331.1:0-1701 GCA_964533775.1 uncultured Spirochaetaceae bacterium
GATCTTCAAAGATTGCAACAGAAGTTGAACTTATAAAAAGTAAGCTTAATATAGGTGAAGCTATGAGTTTACTTGATTTATCAAAATATAAAGACTCTGAAGGGGTAGCTTATAGTGAATACGATAGAATATATAAAAATCCTTTTTTAATTACTCCTAACAGCGATAAAATATCTGTTTCTACAGTAAAAGATACTAAGTTAGTTTCAATTACAATAACAGATCAAAGTCCCCAGTTTGCAACTGATTTTGCAAACGCTCTTTCTGTTAGTTATGATACTTTATTATCTAGAATAGCAAAAAATTCTAAAACAACACAAAGAGAATTTTTAGAAGCACAAATTCCAATTAACGAACAAGAATTAACAGTTGCTGCAGATAAATTGAGTGATTATAAAGAGGAATCGGGAATCTTACAGTTAACTGAAAAGTCTTCTATGTTAATTAACCAAATTTCTTATTATGAATTAAAAAAAGAACCTTTAAAACTACAACAAATCGAAGCAGGAAGCACAATTGATGCTATTACGACTACTTTAGCAGAACAGAATATAAAAATACCATCAGTAGTAGAACTAACAAGTGATAGTGAATTTAAAAAACTTGTAAAAGATTATTTTGCTAGTGAATCTGAATACGTAATGTATTCGGCTGTAAATTCATCAGTTACACGTGATAACATTTCCACAGATCTTGCTCCTCGAGTTAGCGAGCTTAAGAGTACCTTAAATTCTATATCTAACAAAATGTTGGCAAATCTTAATCAAAAGTTAAATAAATATTCGACTAATGATATTTTTGTTTCTTCATTATTAAATGAATATTCTAGAAATGTATTAACATATGAAATTTGTAATATTAGTTTATCTGTTTTAGATGAAAGATCTTCTCAGTTTAATAAAGAATTAGATCAATTACCAATTCTAGAAAGAAAAGTATTAAAGTTACAAAGAGATGTAACAGTGCTAGAACAAATAGGTGTTCAACTAAGGACAATGCTTGAAGAGGTAAAACTTGTTGAAGCTTCTGTTACAGGAAACGTTACTCTTGTTGATAAGGCTACAGTTTCAAATAAACCAGTAAGCCCTAATAAGTTATTGATTATGGCGGTAGCTTTGTTGCTAGGAGCAGCTTTAGGTTTCTTATTAGCCTTAGTTATAGATATGGCCGATAACACTATAAAAACAACAGAGCAAGTGAGACAGTTATTAAAAAATACACCCATTCCTCTTCTTGGTTGGATTCCGCTAATGCGAGATCAAACAATTCACCCTGCTAGTAAGAAGAATCAAGGTTATAAGAATTTATCCGTTTATGATAATCCTACATCTTTTGAAAGTGAAAAATATATGTCTATTGTTTCCAATATTATTTTCTCAGGCGAAATTGGAAAGAATAAAATTATAACAGTCACTTCGTGTGATGTTAGTGAAGGGAAAAGTACTTTAGTAGCCAACATGGCTCTTAGTTTAACTAATATGGGGCACAAAGTTCTTATTGTTGATGGGGACTTAAGGATGCCCTCAATTGAAGCTAAGTTTGGCTATTCAAGAGCAGAAACAGGTCTTGTTAACTTTATTCAAGAAGATGAGGTAAAGTTAGAAGATATAATACTACAACCAATTGAAGAGATGCCTCTTCTACACATTTTACCACCAGGAAGACTTCCACTTGTACCAATTGCAATTTTATCACATCCAA
>CAZHNE010000332.1:0-1690 GCA_964533775.1 uncultured Spirochaetaceae bacterium
ATGTTGCATATGCAACTGAAAAAAGTATGCTATAATATTAATGTCATACACATTATGAACATTATTCATTTAAGGAGTGGAATATGAAACCAAACATGTTTTGTTATCAATGCCAAGAAACAGTTGCAAATAGCGGCTGTACTGTAAAGGGTGTATGTGGTAAGACTTCAAACACAGCTAACTTACAAGATTTACTTATTTATGTAACCAAAGGTCTAAGTCTTGTTACACATTTATTAAGAAAAGAAGGGAAAAAAGTTGACAAATTAGTCAATCACTACATAACTGTAAATTTATTTACAACTATTACTAATGCGAACTTTGATGATGAGGTTTTTGTTGCAAGAATTATTGAAACAATAACAATTAAAGAAAAGTTATTAAAAGATTTGGATAATACTGAAAATTTACATCCAGCTGCTAAATATAGAACTTTTACACTTGATGAAATTACTTCAAAATCAACAAGTAGTAGAGTTGGTGTATTAGCTACAGAAGATGAAGATGTTAGATCATTAAGAGAATTAATTACTTACGGTTTAAAGGGAATGGCTGCATATGTTGAACATGCAAATGTATTAGGCTTTGATAAAGAAGAAATTGATATATTTATGCAAGATACTTTAGCTAAATTACTTGATGATAGTTTAACTGTAGATGAGTTAGTAGCTCTTACATTAGAAACTGGTAAATTTGGCGTTGAAGGTATGGCTTTATTAGATACTGCAAATACTACAACTTACGGAAATCCTGAAATAACTAAAGTTAATATAGGTGTAAGAGATCGCCCAGGTATATTGGTTTCAGGTCACGACTTAGGTGATATCGAGAGATTATTAGAACAAACAAAAGATACTGGTGTTGATGTTTATACTCATGGCGAAATGCTTCCTATTCACTATTATCCTGAATTTAAAAAGTATGACAACCTTGTAGGAAACTACGGTAATGCTTGGTGGAAACAAAAAGAAGAGTTTGAAAGCTTTAACGGCCCTATTTTAATGACTACCAACTGTATTGTTCCTCCAAAAGATTCTTATAAAGATAAAATGTTCACAACCGGTGCTGCTGGATACCCAGGAGTTAGACACATCGGTGGAACTAAAGCTATAAACAAAGACTTTAGCAGAATAATTAAAATGGCTAAAAAATGTGATCCCCCAGTAGAAATTGAAACGGGTGAAATTGTTGGCGGTTTTGCTCATGAGCAAGTATTTGCACTAGCTGACACAGTTGTTGAAGCTGTTAAATCTGGAGCTATTAAAAAGTTCGTTGTTATGGCTGGTTGTGATGGTAGACATAAAAGCAGAGATTACTACACAGAATTCGCTAAAGCTTTACCAAAAGATACTATTATCTTAACAGCAGGTTGTGCTAAATATAGATATAACAAACTCAACTTGGGTGATATTGGTGGTGTTCCAAGAGTATTAGATGCAGGCCAATGTAATGATTCTTATTCATTAGCATTAATCGCTTTAAAACTTAAAGAAATCTTTGAATTAAATGATATAAATGATCTTCCAATTATTTATAACATTGCTTGGTATGAACAAAAAGCAGTAATAGTATTATTAGCTTTATTATACCTTGGTGTTAAAGATATTCACTTAGGACCTACTCTTCCAGCTTTCTTATCACCTAATGTAGCAAATGTTTTAGTTGAAAACTTTGGTATTAGTGGTATTGG
>CAZHNE010000333.1:0-1688 GCA_964533775.1 uncultured Spirochaetaceae bacterium
AGTTAATCATTGCCTCTTGTGCTCCTTGTTTTGTGATAACTCATTGTAGCATAAGGGGTTATTTTAATCAATAAAAAAGCTTAACAAATGTTAACTAATTGCAATTATTCGTTTTATACGGATTCAGGACTATATATTATACGAAGATTTAAAAGATGAAGGAAAAGAGCTTTTAGAGAAAAAAAGCAAACTGCTTTCCTCTTCAATGGATGAAATAGATGAAAATGATGTTGTAAACATTTGTTATACAAGTGGTACTACAGGAAATCCAAAAGGTATAATGCTAACTCATTTAAACTACTGGACTAACAGCCATGATGCTGTAAAGTTGTTCCATTTACCTGATGCTACTTTTGACACACTAATTGTATTACCAGTTGATCACTCTTTTGCTCATACAGTCGGTATATATACAGCCTTTTTAAGGGGTATTACCCTATACTTTGTTGATGCAGGCAAATCAAACGCATCAATAATTAGAAATTTCCCTAAAAACTTAGTCGAAGTAAGTCCAACCTTTTTAATGACTGTTCCCTCTATCAGTGGCAGCTTCATGAAGAAAATGAAGCAAGAAATTCATAAAAAAGGCAACTTTATTGAGAAAATATTCTTTAACGGAATCGAAGCTGGTATTTTAAGAAATGGAGATGGGTTTAATAAACCAAAAGGTTTTATAAAGGTAAAAACATTTTTCCCTTACCAATTAGCAAACATTTTAATATTTAAAAAACTTAGAGCTGTATTTGGTTCAAAAATCAAATACTGTGTTGGCGGTGGTGCTTTATTAGAAATAAAACAACAACATTTCTTTGCAGCCATAGGAGTTCCAGTATTTCAAGGATATGGTTTAACAGAAGCTGCCCCTATAATTAGTAGTAACAGTCCTAAAAGTTACAAATTTGGAACAAGTGGTAGAGTCGCTCCATCTGTTGAATGCAAAATAATGTTAGATGATGGAAAAGAAGCTAAAACAAATCAAAGAGGTGAAATCGTAATTAAAGGTGACAATGTAATGAAAGGTTACTTTAAAAACGAAGAAGCAACTAAAGAAGTATTAAGAGATGGTTGGTTATATACTGGAGATTTGGGATATTTTGATGAAGATGGATTTTTGGTAGTTACAGGCAGAGCTAAAGCTCTTCTTATAAATAAAGAGGGAGAGAAGTATTCTCCTGAAGAAGTAGAAGAAGCTATGTACAATAATGTAGATATTATTGATCAACTCCTAGTTTATAATGACCATAGACCCTTTACATCAGCATTAGTTGTTCTCCAAAAAGACAATGTAAAAGCTTTATTAAAAAACAACTCAGTCGACAATGCAAAAGATGCTTATAAACTAATAGTTAAAACACTTAAGACTTATGAAACAAAAGCATCCCATATTCCTAATATTTGGTACCCAAATAAATTTATAATAATTGAAAAAGCATTTAGTGAAGAAGATCATCTTGTTAACTCTACTATGAAGTTAGTCCGGTATAAAATTGTGGAATTTTATAATCAGAGAATTGACTTATTATATAGTGACTCTGAAGGGAATATTACTAGAAATATATATACAATTGGTAAGCTGTTTTTCGAATAAAATGATAAAAAAGAGACTTTCCTTATTGTAAAAGTGAAACTATTTTGTCTTTTAAATAAATTTTTCTTGTCAACTATTTATTTTTTTTTACAAACAACTA
>CAZHNE010000334.1:0-1678 GCA_964533775.1 uncultured Spirochaetaceae bacterium
TTTAATCTAAATATACAGCTAAGTTGTTATCAACATACCAATCGGTAACTTCTCTAATAAGCTTGTTTGCTTCTATAGCTAATTCTTTTTTATTAGATACAATTTCCCATCTAGTCATACCTTCTTCACTTCTACTAATTCTTTGAGCAACTTGATACCAAGGCTCATCCATATTAGTTTCTGCAGTCATTACTTTTGGAAGGTTGTATCTCATTAAAGTAGCATCTAAATCATCACCATTTTCCATCTCTTTAATTATAGTAAGGCCTTTATCTCTAAAGATTTTTTCAACCTTTTCCATAATTTCTTCCATTTTTTCTTCTACAAGGAAGTGACAAGGCCATTCTCTAATTCTATAAATAGAGTTTTGAGTTTCTAAAATATCTTCATAAGAAGAGGGGTTTTCAAACCATTGCTTTGCAGTTAAGAGAGTAAATAATAAAGTGTTTTCAGTTGCTGCATAACCTTTAGAGCTATCATTTAAGTCTATTGGAGCATTTATATAATAATGAGCTGATTCTTCACTAGCTACTATGTACTTATCTTTATTGTTTTTTCTTAATGATTCTTTGATAAAGGAGTGACCATTTCTTATTATATGAACTTTAGTATCATCAGAAGATTGAAGTTTCATAGATAGGGGATTTGCTTTAACGTCTGAATATACATTGAAAGAAGTGCTTTCAGGATTAAAATATCCTTCTTCAATGGCTTTTTTATACATTTCTTTTATTCTTGGCAATAATACTGTGACGTTAAAAGCTGGAGCAATTTGTACCCCTTTGTTGGTAATAACATCTAGTCTATCACCATCTCCGTCATAACAAAACCCAAAATCGAAATCATGTTTTTTCATATAATCCCAAGTTGGTTGTACACTTGATATAATAGAAGGGTTTGGATCTCCATTAGGAAAAGAACCATCAGGTATTAAGTTACGCATTGTTACAGTTGCACCACATTTTTGTAAAGCTTCACCTATTTCAGTTCCTGCTGATCCATTTAAGAAGTCACAAAGAATCTTAGCTCCTTTTAACTCATCCTTTTTCATATTAGCGAACTTTATACTATAATTGATAAATTCATCAGTGTATCGTTTAATATATATACTAGCTTCTCTCTTAAGAGCTTTAAAAGGAGCATCTTCTAAGTAGAACTTTTTAATACTAGCGATACCGCCTTCTGGGCCACAATCCGTTGCTAAAGTTTGAACATTTTGTGCCATTAACTTAAACCCAATATACTCTTTTGGATTATGACTGGCTGTTATCATTATTCCAGCAGAATCAAGATTCTGCATACATGAATAGTAAAATTGACAGCTTGAGATTTGTGCAGGATTTACAATTACATCGATCCCGATAGAGATTAAGTAATCGGTAGCAATTTGCATAATAGAAGGAGCTGCTAATCTTGCATCTCTTGCAATGACAACTGATTTACATTTTAGAACTTCAAGAAAGTATCTACCAAAGGCTCTCATCAACCTATTTGTTATTTCTTTATTGAGGCTAACACTTTTAGTTCTTATATCGTAAGCTTTAAACATTGATAAATTTAAATTTGTTTCGTTTTTCATTAATATCCCTTTAACCATGATTTAAATAAAATATATACTATTCAACTTGTTAGATGCAAGCGAAAACTAATGAGATGTTTTTAATCTTTATTTATTCCT
>CAZHNE010000335.1:0-1678 GCA_964533775.1 uncultured Spirochaetaceae bacterium
TAAAACTTGAAAGAGCAGCGTCCTATTTTACAATTAAGTATTTGATTAACGAATAATTTTTTTAATTTTGACCTTGAAGTGGGGGCCACTTTAGTTAATAAATAAAGGAATTAATAAAACTCTTAACAGACAGCATCTTTTGGCTTTAAAGTCATTAGATGCTTTATTTATATATAAATTTTTCTCCATTTTCCAGTAGAATATTGAGAAAAAGATATAATCCAGTTTGCAAACCAACCAATAGGAACTGCAATCCAAACCATATAAATACCATAACGAGGGGCAAGAATAACTGCAAAACTAACACGGATAAATAAATTTACAACATTTGATATAGTAAAGACTATCATATCACCAGCTCCACGTAAGAGCCCATCCACAGTCATCTTAAGTCCAATAAGGATGAAAAACCATCCCATGAATTTTAAATAACTTGCTCCTGTTGCTAAAGCAACTTCAGTTCCATTGCTTCCTATAAAAAGAGAAATAATCTGTTTATTAAACATCTTTAATGGTATAAATATAATAATTGCAAAAGCAGCTACAATTATAACAGCAGAACGATATCCTTCAACTACTCTTTCATATTTGTTTGCTCCAATATTTTGTGCAGTGTATGAAGACATAGCATTACCCATAGCTACCATAGGTACAATACAAATAGATTCAATTCTCATTGCAGCAGAAAAACCTGCTAATGTTTGAGAACCAAAACTGTTTACTACTGACTGTACAAGCATCATACCAATTGCAACAGTTGACTGTTGGAATATAGAGGGAAGAGCAATTTTTGATATAGAGGAGAACATTCTTTTGCTAAAATAAGTTGTTTTCTTACTATTTAATCTTTTAATAATCTTTAAGAATACAAAGAATGATAAAATAGCAGAAATACCCTGAGCAATAAAAGTAGCCCAAGCTAATCCTGCAACTCCCATATCAAACTTTATTACAAAAACCAAATCAAGAATAATATTACATACTGATGAAAACATAAGAAAATACAAGGTAATGTGTGATTTGCCAAGAGCATTAAACATAGCAGCAAGCACATTGTACATAAACAAAAATGGCAAAGCTAAAAAGTAAATATTTAAATATATTACAGCTAAATCTATACAATCAGCTGGAGTATTTAAAAGAACCATTATATTTCTACTAAAAAGAATTCCTACTCCACTTAAAATGATACTTACAACTAAAAAAGCTATTAAAGAAGTGTAAATACTTATTTTCATCTTTTTATAGTCTTTTGCACCAAAATATTGACTTACAACAACAGAAGCTCCAATTCCACCTCCTATAGCAACACAAATAAAAATATTTGTTAATGAATAAGAAGCGCCAATAGCAGCTAATGCTTGTTCACTGACAAACCTACCAGCTATAGCAGAGTCAGCCATTGTGTAAATTTGTTGAAAAAGGTTTCCTAGTATTATAGGAAATGAAAAAATAAGTAATGCTATTAAAGGTTTTTTTTCTATTAAATAATTGTTTTTCAATTTGTTTCTTCTTGTAATTTTAGAATTTTTTTAGTGGTTTAAAATGTGACCATATTCTCTAGGCAATTATTTTACAAGAGCTTTGTTTTAAATATAATGTGTATTTTCACCTTTGCTCTTAAATTTGGTTTTACTATGGTGGACTATTCTTTCTAATTAAATACATAAAAAAATGG
>CAZHNE010000336.1:0-1678 GCA_964533775.1 uncultured Spirochaetaceae bacterium
CTGTATATGTTGTTGATATAATAAAGCCTATATATAATTATAAAGCATAGCTTGCTATTCTTTTAAAAAGCTATTTTTTTAAACTATTCTCTTATAAATTTTCAAAGTTAGGATTTTAATTAGAAAAATAGAAAAGGTAGGGGGAAAAGATTGGCTTCAAAACACACTAGGATGAGGATTCGTAATACATTTCTAGAAATGCTAAATGAAACTCCACTTCATAAAATTACAATTAATCAGTTATCTGAAAAATGTGAAATGAATAGAAATACTTTTTATTATCACTATTCAGACATATATGAACTTTTATCAGAAATTTTTAGAATCGAGCTTCAAAGAGTTAGAGATGATTATAAAGACAGTCTTTCTTGGGAAGAAAGTTTTCTTATAGCAGCTGAATTTGCTTTAGAGAATAAAAGAATTGTTTTTCACATATACCATTCCTTGAGAAGAGAAGAAGTAGAGAATTATATATTTAAAGTAGCAGAAAATGTTATGATTAGGCACATTGATAAAGTATCTGAGAACATTCCTGCTACTGATGAAGATAAAAAACTGATTGCTTATTTTTATCAGTGTGCACTCACTGAAATGTTACTAAGATGGATTAGTTGTGGAATGGACGATGATCCTAGAAAAGTTATTCTACGAATTGGAAAACTTTTTGACGGTAACATCGAAATGTCTCTTAAACGAAGCCATGCTTCACACAAGTTAATTAACAACAATAAGGTAAATTGACAATAATACATGCTAAAAAACTAGATGATTTAAAAGGAGTGTTCATTTTTTAAGCACTCTTGTTCATTTGCCTAAAGAAATAACTCAAAATTTTAATTACTATTATTATAGCAAGTAAAAGATATAAGAAAGGTTATTAAAGAATTTAAGTAAACTAATAAATTTTTAAACTTATAAAGCTTGTTTAAGTAAGCTTTACATACGTTAGCCTTTTTGATTTGTTTCTCACTATGGGATTGTGTAAAGTTTAAAAATTTTACATTAAACTGTTATTATGGTAATTTGATAATATAAAGTATAGTGAGTTTTGCAATATATTTGAGAGGTGGTATTATTATGAAACGAGCAATTAACTCAGCAGGTTTAAAACTTGCACTTGCATACTTAAACTCAGACCCTGAAAAAAACATTCCAAAACTTATGGATTGGGTAGATAGGTTTGCTGGGGAAAAAACAATGAAAAGTGGACGGGATTTAGTCCGTGAAATAATTGCAGACAAAGATAACAATTGGTATAAATTAGTCTTGAGCTTATGGTCAGATATTGATGCAGGAGTTCGTAAAACGCTTTTTAACAACTTTTTCTTAAACGCAGTTTTATCTGGTAACCCAATTCAAGAAGCTAACAGAAAAAAATATAATTGTAATATTCCTTGGGCTATTTTAATGGACCCTACATCGGCATGTAATCTAAAGTGCACTGGTTGTTGGGCTGCTGAATACGATAAAACCTCTTCCCTTAGCTTTGAAACTATGGACGATATTATTAAACAGGGCAAAAAATTAGGAGTATATTTCTACCTTTTTTCCGGAGGGGAACCTTTAGTAAGAAAGAAAGATGTCATCCGTCTCTGTGAAAAACATAGTGATTGTATGTTTACTGCTTTTACAAATGGAACTTTAATTGATGAAGAGTTTGCGGATGAAATGTTAAGGG
>CAZHNE010000337.1:0-1666 GCA_964533775.1 uncultured Spirochaetaceae bacterium
GCAACAATTATTTTTATTATTTAATTAGTAAAAGTGGAAAAAGTTTTCACTCTTTGGTTATAAATGTTCAAAAGTGAGTATTATAGCTAATTTAAAGCCTTTTTTAGCACTTTTTATAGAAAAACTTACAAAAATGTTCTTTCTTTAAAATCTATCTTTTTAAGGTTTTAAATAATAGTTTTCAATTAATCTTTATATTTTTTGATAATTGTTTTCAAACTAGCGTTGTTTATTTTTTATCCTATGCTATAATAATTTTATGAAGAAAGTAATTCCCTTATTAAAACAGCTGATCCCACATCTGCCAGCATCAGAGTTAAAAGTTGCAAAATATATTCTCTCTAACCCCGAAGAAGTAATCGATATTGATATTTCCTCTCTTTCAACAAAGGCACATACTAGTAATGCTGCTGTTATTAGACTTTGCCATAAATTAGACCTTTCAGGGTTTAAAGAATTGAAAGTTATTTTAGCTAAAGAAGTTTATAGTGGGTTTTTAATTTTAAAAGAAAACAATAATACTGTCTCATTAAACAATGTGGTAACTATTCCTGAATTAAAAGATTCTATGTTAAATGCAATAAGGGAAAGCTTAATAACTTTAGATTCTATTATTAACAGCAAAAAAATAGAGCAAGCAGTTGATTCGATTCTTAAATCTAAATATATACTACTTTCAGGAATTGGAGCTTCTGGGCTTGTTGCTGATGATCTTAATTTAAAACTAATGAGAATTGGTATTAAAACTTCATATTCGTGTGACCAAGATGCTCAAATTATACAAGCTTGTAATTTATCAGAAAAGGATACTGCAATTATCATATCCTATTCAGGTGAAACGCCTACTGCTATAAGTGTTGCACAAAAAGCTAAAGAAAATGGAGCTACTGTTATTTCAATCTCAAAAATAGGTGGTAATTCTTTAACAAAGATTAGTGATATAAACTTGGGAGTTTCTACTTGTGAGTCTTTATATAGGCAGGGAGCAACACTTTCAAGAATTAATCAAATGGTTGTTGTTGATATTTTATTCTCTGCTTTATTATTAAAAGACAAAAAAGCTGTTCAAAAAGCAAAGCAAACTTGGAGTTCTGTTTCCCATTAATACTTTTGTTATTATATTGATTGATAAAATACGTATGCTACATTTAAGGTAATTATCATATGAGTTTTAATGAAAAAAATAAGAAGAAAACCTAAAGCATTAACTTATTGTTTTTTATCCATTTCAACTAACTTTTCAAAAACAGTTTCTAAAAAGCAGAAGTTATAAAAAGAAAAAAATTAGCATCTAATGACTATTACGGTCAGAAGATGCTAATACTTTTTAGTTAATTGCTCACATTTAATATGTCAATTACATTTTATTTACTTATAAGAGAGAACCTAACACTTAAAGAGTCACTAGGATTCTGTCCTAAGACATCACCATATTCTCTCCAGTAATAAGCAGCGTCTAAGTGGATGACTAATAAGTCAAGTCCTACACCAACACTCTTATAACCTTGGCTAATACCCGCTCTTACGTCAACAAAGCTGAATAATCTTACTTGTGCTCCAGCATTTAGTGAAGATAGTGCATCACTCTTTAATTGTGTAGCTGTTTTTTCACCTTCAATTAAATCTTGTACTAATGTAAAACTATCTACAAAGTCTAATGAAATAG
>CAZHNE010000338.1:0-1652 GCA_964533775.1 uncultured Spirochaetaceae bacterium
TTCCCTTTTTAATAATCCCAAGATATTTTCATATCAAGGGATTTTTATTAATTTATTAACAATTATAGATTAGCTATTTGCTATACGGCGAATTTCATCAATTCTTTCTTGTGTTATAACACCTTGTTTAATGTAGTATTCATAAACAGGTTTACAAGCTTCAATAAAGACTTCTCTTTCAGCATCTGTTATTTCATTAACAATCATTCTGTCTTTTAATACTTCAAATGATGCTAGAGTATCTGCAGCTAATAATTCATCATTTACTAACATTGCTTTTCGAGCATTGTCTTCAACAATTTCTTGTAAGTCTACTGGCAAGTTATTAAACCAATCTAATGGTACGTAGAACATTTCAGCATGATATTGATAGTTAACCAATGATAAATATTTTTGAACTTCGTAAAGTTTTGTTTGTTCAATATTTGTCAATGGGTTTTCTTGACCATCAGCAACGTTTGTTTTAAGAGCCATATATAATTCACTAAAAGGAATAGAAACAGGATTTCCACCTAAAGCTTTCATAATTTGAATAATACTATCCATTGGAGGAGTTCTCATTTTTAGTCCTACTAAATCTGCAGGTTTTCTTATTGGACGCATATTATTTGTCATTTGTCTAAATTCACCACTATCACCAATAGCTATAACTTTAATGTTATTAGGTTCAGTTGCTTTTACAATTTCTTTTGCATAATCACTTCTTGTAACTTTGTGAACTCCGTCCATGTCAGAAAATAGGAAAGGCATTGTAAATACTAACAATTCAGGTGAAGCATCATCAAAAGGTCCGCATTGTAAACCTTCTAAAGTACCCATCTTAATTGATTCAAGCATTTGCATTTCTGTTCCTAAAGCTGCAGAAGGGAACAATTGTACATCAATTCTTCCGCCAGACTCTTTTTCAACATTTTCTTCAAATAATTGCAAAGCTTTGTGACGTGCTGTAGTTTCAGCAAAACTATGACCAATTTTCATTTCTATGGATTTTCAGCAGTAATTTCTTCCGATTGCCCCTGAGCCATGATTGGGAAACTTGCTAGTAGTACAATTCCCAATAATAATAATAAACTTTTCTTTATTTTTTCCTCCTAGATAAATGAAAATCAAACTAAATTAAACAACTTTAAAATTTTTATTAAAAAAATACTTTAAACTTTTTTATAATAATAAGCTGTATTTACTGTTAGATCTTACAATGAGAATTTCCACAAGTCAATAATATTTTAATTATTTTCCCACAATGTAGAAAGAAGTATTATTTATGACCTTTAATACTTTATTTTTGTATAGTGTTTAATGATTTTAAGGTTTTTTCCCTTATTTAAAAAATATTACTATTTTTATAAAAACTCGGGCATCTGTTTAGAATTGTTCAATTATATTTCTTTTTGTTACTTTTTTACTAAAGAGAAATCAAGTTTGTTTTTTATTATTGCTAAGAGGGAATAATTGTTAATTTTTTAAAATTTAAGTCGCTTATAAAGGCTCAAAAACACCCTCTTACAACTAAGAGGGTGTTAAATAATAACTTTTGATAGTTTAAGAAATGAGCTGTAATAAACTAAAGCTTTATTCCATAATTTGCGCCCCAGGACTGATCTTTTAATTTATTAAATCCTATTGCTTCATAAAATCCAATAGCATTCTTA
>CAZHNE010000339.1:0-1651 GCA_964533775.1 uncultured Spirochaetaceae bacterium
CTTTTGAAGAAGATGTATTAAAATCTGACGTACCTGTATTAATTGACTTTTGGGCACCTTGGTGTGGACCATGTAGAATGCAAGGACCTATTTTAGAAAGATTAGACAAAGAAATCACTGAAAAAGACGCAAGAATTTGTAAAGTAAACGTTGATGAACAACCTGCACTAGCACAAAAATATGGCGTAATGAGTATTCCTACTCTTATCGTTATTGAAAATGGTGAAGTAAAAAACCAAGTAGCTGGTGTTACACAAGAACCTGGCTTAAAGAAAATGTTAGGTTTATAAGCTAGCCGGATATATCATACAAGGCAGAGTAATCTTTTATTGAGACTTTACCTCTGCCTTGAATTATCCAACCTTCATTTTGAAAATATTTTAGCATTCTAGAGACAACCTCTCTAGCAGTGCCTATATCTCGAGCAATTTCATCGTGCGTAATGAGTAATTCATCGTGCTGTGTCATTGCTCTTAATTCTATTAAGTAAGAGGCAACTCTTCTGTCCATACTACTAAATGCCACTTGTTCAAGTGTCCACATAACATCTGATAGTCTTTTTGCCATAACAGAACTAGTAAATGCGGTAACTTCTGGATATTTATCTTCTAAAGAATTATATAATGTACTATTAAGAACCATTAAGGAAGTTTCTACTTCAGCTTTTACATGAACTTCAAAGCTAATGTTTCTAATACCACAGCTACCTGAGAGCACACAAACGTCTCCCTCAAATAACCTATAAAGGGTTATTTCTTTTCCACTTTCATTAATTATATAAACTCTAAGTCTTCCTGATAAGACACATAAAACGCCTGCACATCGAGGAAGGTGGTAACCTTTTTCTACTTTTCTTTTTTTTACTCTATCTATAGCTAGCTTATCGCTAGTTCTTAACTTATTATAAAAAGGTAATATTTTAGATAATTCAATTTCCATATTGATATAATAAGTTGAACTAGATAAAAAAGAAAGAGAATTTAGTTTTTTTTATAAATTTTAAAGAGATTAAAAACTATGAGAAACTGTAAAGGTGCGGCAATCTTAATTTACAAAACAATTGATGACAAAATTGAAGTTTTATTAGGAAGAAGAAAGTACTTTCCTAACATTGGTTATTGGAATATTCCAGGCGGAAAGATGGAGCCTTGTGATAATGAAAGTTTTGAGAAAACAGCAATTAGAGAGTGTTTTGAGGAAACTGGCATTAAAATAACCGATAAATTATATCTATTAGACAAAATTAGAGATAATAAATTTCTTTGGAATACTTATCTTTATAGGGTGAACAAAAGCACAAACAATTTATTTAAAGAAGAAGTAACCCAGTCTGATTGGTTCGACATAAAGAGTCTTCCTTCTCCTTTAGTTCCCCTTCTAGAAGATCAAATAAAAAGAGCAACTTCTATTATTTTAAAAAAATAACTTGACAAAGTGTTTCTGTTTACAGTAACATAGTTTTTATAACTAAGTTTCTACACACAGAAACACCAAGGAGAGACATGATGACAAATTTAATGACTAAAGGAATTAATACCAATAACGCACCGAGTGATGAAGGTTATTTTGGAGAATACGGAGGATCTTTCGTCCCTGACAATCTTCAACAAATTATGAATAATGTTACTGAACAGTATAAACAAGCAATACA
>CAZHNE010000340.1:0-1647 GCA_964533775.1 uncultured Spirochaetaceae bacterium
TAGGAGAATTATATGGAACAAGAATTTAGAATGCCATTATTAGGCGACAAAGCACCTAGCTTCACAGCTGTAACAACACAAGGAAATATCAATTTCCCCGAAGATTATGAAGGAAAATGGGTTATTTTATTTTCACACCCAGCAGATTTTACCCCAGTATGTACTACAGAATTTATGACTTTTGCACATAGAGCAAAGGAGTTTGAAGATTTAAATACTGAATTAATTGGTTTATCTGTAGATTCACTTTATGCACACATAGCTTGGCTTAGAAAAATTAAAGATATTGAATGGAAAGGTATGAAAGATCTTGAAATAAAGTTCCCTTTAATTGAAGACATTAAAATGGACGTAGCAAACAAGTTTGGTATGATCCAACCTAACCAATCTGGCACTCAAGCTGTTAGAGCTGTATTTGTAATTGACCCAGAAGGTGTAATTAGAACTATTCTATACTACCCATTATCAACAGGAAGAAACTTTGATGAGTTAATTAGAATTATTAAAGCACTACAAAAAGCTGATAGTGACGATTGTGCTACACCAGCAGACTGGCAACCAGGTGATGACGTTATTATACCACCACCAGGAACTTGTGGAACAGCTAAAGAAAGAGTTGAAAGCAAAGATGAAGACATGTATTGCTTAGACTGGTTTATGTGTTTCAAAAAAGATAAATAATAATAATTTTGAAAACTAATATGGCTATTGAATACTTTTTATTCAATAGCCATTTGTTTTTTAGTACATTCAGTACTATATTTACTAAATTTCTATACTAGTCTAATACTGTTTTAAGTGTTGTTTAGTATCTAAAACTAATAAACCTATACAAAAACAATATATTTTCAATACTACTTTTGTTTATCCATTCTTATTAAATTTCTTAATCCTTCAATCCCTACTTGTATTGCACTTTCGGTATCATGAAGAATTGGATTGTCCATTTTTAGCTTTTCTCTTTCTTGATTTCCTACTACGAAAAATTCACTTCCACATCTTACTCCAAGATAAGAGGCTACAGTAAATAGAGCTGCACTTTCCATTTCGCTAGCAAGAACACCAAGTTTTTTCCAAGCTTCCCATTTATTATTTAGTTCATAATTTATCGGCATAGAATCTGGTGAATGCTGTCCGTAAAACGAGTCTTTACATTGAACTATTCCCGTATGATATTTAAACCCTAATTTGTTAGCTGCTTCTCGTAATGCTTGAACAACATCAAAATTTGCTACAGCAGGAAATTCAATTGGAGCATATTCTTTACTTGTTCCTTCAAATCTAACAGCGCCAGTAGCAACTACAACGTCACCTCCAACAACATCTAAATGGATTCCACCACATGTTCCAACTCGAATAAAGGTATCTGCGCCACACTGATATAATTCTTCCATGGCAATAGAAGCTGATGGTCCTCCAATTCCTGTACTTGTAACAGAAACTTTCTCTCCATCTAAATAACCTGTGTATGTAATATATTCTCTACTATCTGCTATAAGTTTAGCATCATCAAAATATTTGGCAATTTTAGCACATCTTTTAGGGTCCCCAGGTAATAAAACATACTTACCTACATCTCCCTTTTTAACACCAATATGATATTGGATTCCACTTCCATGTGTATAATCTGACATAATAAGCCTCCTA
>CAZHNE010000341.1:0-1646 GCA_964533775.1 uncultured Spirochaetaceae bacterium
ATTCCTGGTGAAAATTTAGTTGGTGTATTTAGTGCTAATGAATATTTAACTAGAAGTAACTTAATGAAAGCATATGATCGCAAATCAAGTTTGACTCCATTATTTAAAAGCGATAAAGTAGCTGTTTTTGGTGGCGGTAATGTAGCTATGGATGCTGCAAGAACTGCAAAAAGATTAGGTGCTAAGGATGTTACTATAGTATATAGAAGAAGTGAAGTAGAGCTTCCTGCACGTAGGGAAGAAGTAGAGCACGCTAAAGAAGAAGGAATTAATTTATTGATTCTCCACCAACCTCTTAAAATCATTGGTGATGAAAGAGGTTTTGTTAAAGGTGTTGAAGTTATTTCTTGTAAGTTAGGTGAACCTGACGCTTCTGGAAGAAGAAGACCAATTGAAATTGAGGGTACTGAAAGAGTGCTTGATTTTGATACAGTTGTTGTAGCAATAGGTAACTCTTCTAACCCATTATTAAAGCAAACAACAAAAGGTTTGGAAGTTAATAAATGGGGAAATATTGTAGTAAATGAAGAAACTTGCGAAACCTCAATTGATGGTGTATTTGCCGCAGGAGATATTGTTTTAGGTGCAGCTACAGTTATCCTGGCCATGGGTCAAGCTAGAACAGCAGCAAAAGCAATAAATGAATATCTCGAAAAATAATAAAAATTCTATTAAAATTAAAGAGGCTGCAACTGCAGCCTCTTCTATCTTTTACTTGCAATATCTTGGTAACATAGTTATAGTATTAATTATGGAAATGGATTCTTTATTTGGATATTCTGCTTGCCTTTTAAATGAAAGTGAAAAGTTTGCTGCAATAGACGAAGTTATCAATAAATGTTCTATTTTTGAAGAGTTGCAAGAGAATAAAGATCGCTTTCGAAGAGCTGTTCATCGTAGAGAAATAATAGAGACAACAGGTATTGGGCATGGGGTAGCCATAGCTCATGGAAAGTTGCCTTGTATCGACTATCTCCGAATTGGAGTGGGAATTAGTAAAGAAGGGATCAATTATAAATCAAAAGATGGCAAGCCAGTTCATATTTTATTTGTTATTGCATCAACGCCATTCCACCAAATCAGTTATTTAAAAGCATTAGCTGTAATTTTGAGAGAAGTTAGGAATCCAGAAGTTAGAAAAGAGGTCCCTCACATGTTTGATCCTGGTTTTGTTCCTAAGCATAGCAAAGTTTTTTTTGAAGACTTAATGAAGCAAGAATTTGAATATTGAAATACAATTAACAGTTGTCACATCTGTTGAGTTAAAAACTTAGTTTTTAACAAAAAGCATTAGTTAATCTTGTCATCAAGGTTGTTTTTTGGTAATATATAGTGAAACTAATGACACAATCTAACCAATTTGGAGGTAAAAGATGAAAAAGCTCGTAATAACATTATCCTTAATAACATTTAGCTTATATACTCTTTTTGCAGCCAATGAGCCTAATATTATAATAAGAGGCCACCTTGGCGAAGATTTACCCCCAAGTATAGTTCTTAAAGTTGGTGGAGATGACATTTCTGGTGGATACGATAATATGGGAACAGATTATGACTTTTCTTTAGCAACAACTTCAAAAGCTAAGCCTGTGTATGCATACATTGGTAATCCAGCTAGTTCAGGTTCTGTAACATTTGATATGACA
>CAZHNE010000342.1:0-1637 GCA_964533775.1 uncultured Spirochaetaceae bacterium
AGGATGAAAAACCATCCCATGAATTTTAAATAACTTGCTCCTGTTGCTAAAGCAATGATATGCCCCCATTTTAGTTTACACTCATGATTCACTGCAACCTCTTAGGTTAACACTAAGAGGAGAAACTATGAGAAACATAGAAAATGAAATGAAAAGAGAGAGAAAGAGACATGTACCAATTGATCAAAAAGTAAAAGCTATTCAAGATTATTCATTAGGGGTTTTTTCAATTCAAGATTTAGCTGATAAGTTTTGTGTTGGAAATCAAACAGTATTAAATTGGATTAATAACAGTAGAAAAATCTTTGCTCAGTGTTATATCTCTGATAGTATTAACACAGAAGCAGCAGACAGCTATGAGGCTTCTGAGGAGGCTTATATATTGCCAACTGACATTGATATACAAACTGATTTAATTAAGAAAAATAGGGAGCTTAAAAAGGCTCATGAGTGGGATACTAACAGAATTGCATATCTGGAAAGTTTACTTGAATTGAACAACATTGATCCAAAGAGAATAAGTAAAAAAAAAGATCGCAAACAATCCTTTACGCAATCGAAAATAAAGAAGTAAATAATGTTAAAGCATTATGTGCTGCAGCAGATATCTCTAGAGTTGCTTACTATAAATACCTTAAAAATAGAGACAAGGATTCTGTTAATAAAATGATATTAGCCTATATAGAAAAAATGCAAAAACAAACTTGCTTTGCTATTGGTTATAGGCCAATGACTGCTATGGTTAACAAGGAGTTTAAAAGCAACTATAACAAAAAGAGAATACGACGCATTATGGTTGATAACAATCTGTCATCTATTGTCAGGCCAAGGAAATACACTGCAGAACAGTACAAAAGAAGAAGGCAGCTAAAGCTTGATAAACCTAAAGATTTACTAAATAGGAACTTCTTCTCAGGGACCCCGAGAAAGGTGTATGTAGAAGATATAACTTATCTATATTGCTTTGAAAGAATGCATTACTTAAACACGATAATGGACCTTTTTAATAAAGAAATTGTGAGTTGGAAAATAAGCACAAGTCCTAATAGTATTCTTTGTACCGAGACTGTAAGAGAGTTGTCACTTAGGTACGATTTAACAGGTTGTATTATCCATACTGATGGAGGTACATCTTATTTAAACAAGATGTATATGGAGTTAATGGATGAAGTTGGAGCAATAGCTAGTGTATCTATTGGATGTTGCTATGACAATGCAAGCGAAGAATCTTTTAACTCAATATTAAAGACAGAGGGATTGTATAATTGGTTTGGTAAAACTAAGTTTAAAGATCGAAGGATAAGAGAAAATGAGGTCTTGCAAAAGGTTGTAGAATTTATTTATAGATATAACCATAAAAGAAGGAAAAAAGAGTTTAATTGGAGAACACCAGTAGAGCATTATGAGAGAAATCCAAAAGGGACTTTACCTATTGTTTATAAAAACCAATTGACACTACCAGAAGTAGTAGTAGAATAGAAGAACAAATAACTGTTAACCTAACTGGTAACAGTGCAATTTAAAGTGTTAACTTTAATGGGCGCACCCCAAAAATAGTGTAAACTATTTGGGGGGCAGACCAATAATTAAGAATATTGAATTGTTAAAGAGAATAGCATAAAATTAAATTAATAAAA
>CAZHNE010000343.1:0-1630 GCA_964533775.1 uncultured Spirochaetaceae bacterium
AGGAGAAACGACTGTCTTTTTATTATAATAGCGAAAAATTTATTTTTAAGGTTAATAATAATTTTATTTTTCCTATTGACTATTTTTTTTATCCATATTACTCATGTAATGAGTGTTTTTACATAATAGACCAATAGGAGCAAAACATAATATGGAACAACCAAAAAAAAGAGCAAAAGATAGACGTCCGGCTAAGACTAAAAAAGCAATAAGGCTTGCACTTTTCCAAATACTCGATAAAAAAGAGTTAAATAAAATTACTGTAACTGAATTAACAAAGCAAGCTAATATTAGCAGGAAAACTTTTTACATTCACTATTCTAAAATTAGCAATGTTTTAGATGAATTTGAACAAGAGTTAGTAGAAGCTTTTCACAATGCTACCAAAGATCTTAAATATTGTAATAACTCAAAGTTTTTCTTTGATTTATTCTATAACTTAGATAAATACTTTAATGATGACTTGGAGTATTACAAGAAAATAGCACAATCTAGTTATTCAAATGTTTTCTCAGATCATATTGGAGATGCATTATTCTCAAAACTATATGAAGTTTTAGAGCCTATATGTGATTTACCAATTGAGCAAATTGAATACTTATGTGTTATTATCTCAGCTTCAATGCACAAAGTGTTTATGTGCTGGATTAGAAACGACAGCGAAATGAGCATAGTACAAATTAGTAACTTTGTAGCTAAAGTTATATATAATGGTATGGGCAATTACTTAAGCGACGAATAAGCTTTTTTATAGTTCAATTAAACACTTCTTTTAGAGAGGTGTTTTTTCTTCCCACTATTGTCAACTTAAATCAATATTTCAATTGACAATAGGGTTGTTTTGTATTTACACAAAGGTTGTAAATTTGTAGTATCAGATCATGAAACAAAATATTTTAACAGTTGAAGAGCTTTCTTTTTCTTTTGATAAGAAAAAAAAGATATTAAACAACATTAGCTTTTCTATAGAAAAGGGATCAATATGTATAATAGCTGGAGAAAATGGATCTGGTAAATCAGTTTTATTAAAATGTATAAAAGGTCTTTTAAAGCCTCAAAATGGTAAAATTATTATAAATAATAAAGATTTATCCTCAAATCTAAAAGAAAGAAGAAAACAAATAGGTCTAGTCTTTCAAGATGCTGACAGTCAAATTGTAGGCCAAACTGTTGAGAAAGATATTTTATTTGGGTTAGAAAATATCAAAATTAACCTTCAAGAGCAAACCCTTCGTTTAAATAAGGTGAGTACTCTTTTATCTCTTCAGTCAAAACTAAAAAAGAAACCTAAAGAGTTAAGTGGTGGAGAGAAAAAAAGATTAGCAATAGCTGGAATTCTAGCTATGAACCCTGATATTATCTTCTTAGATGAACCTTTTGCTAACTTAGATTATCCAGGTGTTATTGAAGTAATTAAGTCTTTACTTCTTTTACAAAAAGAAGGACACACTATTATTATTGTTAGTCATGAAATAGATAAGATTGCAGCTCATTCACAAAAAATAATATTATTAAAAAACGGTACTGTTTTAAAAGAAGGTAAGAGTGAAAATTTATTGCCATCTCTTAGAGACAATGGAGTATATGTTCCCACAATTAACAAACAAATTGCTAAAATAGAGGAATTAAC
>CAZHNE010000344.1:0-1612 GCA_964533775.1 uncultured Spirochaetaceae bacterium
TTATAAAGGGGAACTTTTATAAGTGTGGAGATAAGTTAAAAAAACCTCATTATTTATCTTTATTTTTAATAGATGTCAAAGAACCTAATTTTCACATTCCTAAATTTTTTGACAAATTAGTTTTTGTTTAATTTATTCATTTTTTGAAATTTATCTTTTGAATTAAAAGCTGACTCACCCGTAAACTCATCATTTCCTATAAGCTCTTTTAAAGCTAAGTGAGCAAGGTGTAAAGCAAAGATGCCGGTGAGGGTTGGCAGAGATCCCAAAACGTTACGTCTTCTACCTCTTTCTATTATTTCCTCGTTGAAATCAGAATGTTCTTCATCCTCAGGATCTTTATATTCATAGCGGGGTACTTCAGTTGAGAATACTACGTTAATGCCACTTTCAACACCTCTTTTTCTAAGACGCTTTCTAACTAGTTTTGCCAAAGGACAGCCGTACGTATCAAACAAATCTGAAGTTTGAATTAGGGAAGGCTCTCTCTTTAGGGCAGCTCCCATAGAGCTAATTACCTTTATATTGTTTAGATAACAATGAGAGAGAAGGGCGCATTTAGGATTAAGAGAATCAATAGCATCAATAACTAAGTCAAAACTATTATCTATCAAAGAGGAAGCCGTTTCTTCACTAAAAAAAGCGTTTATAGCTTCAATTTTACACTTTGGGTTAATAGCTAAAACTCTTTCTTTTGCAACATCAACTTTAATTTTATCAACTGTTTCCCAAGTTGCTAATATTTGTCTATTAATATTAGTAACACTAACAGTATCAAAATCAATTAATCTAAAATTACTAACTCCACTTCTAGCTAGAGTTTCTAGGCACATACCGCCTACAGCTCCCATTCCAATAATAGCAACTTTTTTGTCATGTAGTTGATTAACTGTTGATTCACCAATTAATCTAGAAATTCTCAAGAATTGCTCTGAACTCATTGTTTATATCCTTATAGCTTGTAGCTCCAGAGAGATTTAAAGTTTTAATAAAACTGTTAAAGTAACTAAAGTAGTCACCATCAGTTTCTTTATCCCAATCACTTTCTACTAAAAAACCTACCTTATCAAGATCTTTAATGTTTTTAAATAACTTAGTTTTTAAAACTGAGGGGTTAATACTAACTGTTACATTAAACTCTTTTAATTGTTGTGCTAGTTCAACACTTTTATTGTAACCATGGTAGATAATATATTCTGGGAGATTATTTTTGTTTTGTTGTAAAACTTTAATTAAGTTGTCATTTTCATTAACAATATGGATTGTAAATATTCTACTATATTTTGCAGCTAGTTTTAGGGAACTTTCAAAAAATAGTATTTGTTTATTTATATTATTAAATCTGTTATCAAGTCCAACTTCACCTACATGAAAAGAGGAGTATTCTTGTAATTCTCTTTTTAGAAAACTCTCATAATCTTTTAAGGATATGTTTATATTATTAGCTAAAACTCCTAAACTCCTAAACTCATAAACTTAGCTTCTTTGCTCCATTCATCTAGGGATGAGGTAGCATAAAAAGCATTTTCTGTAGGTTTAGATTGTGTAAAATGACGGTGAAAATCAAACATGTTTTTTATAATATCACCAGAAGTGAATAAGTTGCAATAAC
>CAZHNE010000345.1:0-1611 GCA_964533775.1 uncultured Spirochaetaceae bacterium
GATGTTTGGTCAATTAAACCAAAATAAAAAAGAGTGGACCCAAATAATGCAAAAGCAATCGGAATACTAGAAAAGTATAAGAGAAAGACTAATATAACTGGTAAAAAAGCTATCATTGAGCACCTCCTTTTTTATTTTTTATAATTGCTTTAATATCATTTTTCAAAAAATTGATAGTATGTAATGTCATTATCAAAAAACTGACAAAAATTGATGAACTAATAAATGCGGATGATATTCCTAATACAGGGGTTGGCTTTCTTGCTGATACTTGCAAATATCGAATAGAAATTAATGTAAAAGAGCTGTTAATAACTAATAAAACAATATTAATCACTAAATCAATTCTTGTTTGAACTTTTGGTGAAAACCTTTTAACCAACATATCAACACCAACATGCTTGCCTCTTTTGTAACATGCAGCTGATCCTAAAAAAACGCTCCAAACAAAACAACCTGTAGCAACTTCTTCTGACCAAATAATTCCCATATTTAAAAAATATCTTAAAAAGACATTTATTAAAACTAAAACAGTTGTAATAATAAGAAAAAAGCCAGAACCAATTTCTTCCAAATTAGCTAAGACATTTTTAAATGAATCCTTCATAATAAATAACCTCTATTAAAAGATAATTTAGGCTGTTAAAAATTTAACAGCCTAATATTCTATTCTAATACCTTATTTTGGCATTTTAGCAAGTTCAGCTTTGAATGTGTCTAAAATTCCAGGTGTTACACCTTTCATGTTTTCATATACAGGAGCTACTGCTTCTACAAATGCTTCATGGTCAACTTCATTAAACTCAATGCCTTGAGCTTCTAAGTTAGCTTTAGCTGTTTCATAGTTCTTTGTTATTTCTGAAATCATTTGTTTAGCGCCCTTTGTAAACTCTTCTTCAATGATTACTTGATATTTTTCAGGAATGCTATTAAATAAATCTGCATTAATATAAACACCACAAGTACCTAAGAAGTGATTTGTTAATGCCATTTTCTTAGCAACTTCAGAACTACCGTTTGTTCCATAAGCATCAACTGTTCCTTCTAGACCATCAACAACACCTTGTTGAACAGCACTAATTGTTTCTGAGAATGGTAATGATGTTGCTGTTGCACCCATTGCATTAAGAGTATCAATAAAGAGTTGGCTACCTGGTGTTCTAATTTTCATTCCATTAAGATCTGCTGGAGTTTTAATAACTTTGTTTGTCATCATTGATCTAAAACCAAAGATATAATCTAAAGCAAGAACTTTAATTCTATGTTTTTCTTCAACTTCATTAACCATTGCTTTAACTAAATCAGTATTAATCAAGTATTCATACTCATCAAAATTGCTATATAGCATTGGTCCAACTAAAGCGTTAAAATCTGCAACGTAGTCACCTAAGTATGAAGGATCTTCAACAGAAATAAACTTTGCTCCTAAAGCAACTTGCTCTACACCGTCTTTATAAGTAGCAAGTTGTCCTTGTGGATATTGTTGAATGTCAATTGCACCATTTGATCTCTCTTTAATGTTATCAACAACAATTGTTAATGATTTTGTTAGTTGCTCATTTGGAGCAAATACATGGCTCATTTTTAATTCAAGCTTATAGTCTTCATCAG
>CAZHNE010000346.1:0-1608 GCA_964533775.1 uncultured Spirochaetaceae bacterium
ACGATATTACTGATGCTACAAAAGAATACACTATTCACACTGATGGTTTTGCAAATCAAATTAAATATACTTCTTCTATTGTAGAATTGTTTGAATATGATTCTAACAAATATTATATCGCAACAAATACTAATGGTTACTATAAGCTTGAAATAACTAATTATGATTCTTTAAATGATGCTAAGATGATTCAGCTTTAAGTAAAAGAATATTTATAAACAACAAAAGGATTAAATCGCTTTAGATTTAATCCTTTTTTATACTTTTTTATAACAATTTAATATTAACTTAGTCGTTATCGCCTCTTACCTCGTGTAGTATGTCTCTAACTTCTTTATCTTTGAACTGTGAGTCTATTTCTTCGCTTGTTAAGCCGATAAACTCATGACAGTTATAGTGAATCCATACTTCGTCTTCTGGAACCTTAATAACGTGTTTTCTGCAATAATAGTCAGGTTGAATTGGTAAAGGTTCTTTATCGTCATTTTCAAAAACTTTGTAATCAAAAACTGCTACCTTTATATCTTCACGTGGAAGACCTTCATTCATAATTATTTGTGTTAATTCGTTAACAGTTTTTCCAGTATCAAATATATCATCAACAATTAATATTTTCTCACCTGTACGTAAATTTTCAGGGGGATATGTCCAACCATCTACAATTACCTTTGATTGAGTTCTTAAATAACCGTAGGAGCGAGCAACAACAGCAGCATAGAATACAGGTCTTTTATTTTGTCTTAATCTAACCATCTTGTAATATTCACTCATTACATTGGCCATATAAGCACCACCTCTTAAAGAGGCATAAATGATATCTGGGATAAAGCCATCTTCGGTACACATTTTATGTGCTAACTTTAATGCAGCATCTCTGATATCATCTGTTTTAATAAATTCTTTACTCATCTAACTCCCCTATACTTTTGTTAATATTTCTACGCCATCTTGTGTGATTGCTATTGTATGTTCAAAATGTGCTGATGGTTTACCGTCTGCTGTTTTAACTGTCCAACCATCTTCAAAATTATCATTTATTTTACCACTTCCCATATTTATCATAGGTTCAATTGCTATTACCATACCCTTTCTTAGTCTTGGGTTAGGAGATATATGTGAGACGTAGTTTGGAACTTCGGGAGATTCATGTAATTCAAGCCCAACACCATGGCCGCAGTATTCTTTTACAACTCCAAAGCCATTTTTAGTAGCATGTTTGTAAACAGCCTTACCAATATCACTTACTCGTGCATTTTTCTTTCCAGCTGCTTTTATACCTAAATTTAAACATTCTCTAGTTACTTTACATAATTTTTCATTTTCTGGTGTAGTTACACCACCAACAATAATTGTTCTAGCACTGTCTGATATATATCCATTTAGATTAATACCTAAATCAATAGAAACTAAATCACCGTTTTTTAAAATTTCTTTTTCGGAAGGAATTCCATGAATGACAACATCATTTACACTAATACATGCAGATGCCGGAAAGCCTCCGTATCCAAGAAAAGCAGGTGTACCACCTAAATTGATAATATAATCATGACAAAATTTATCAATTTCTTTTGTGCTCATACCTGCTTTAATAAAACCGGATTCTAAAAT
>CAZHNE010000347.1:0-1604 GCA_964533775.1 uncultured Spirochaetaceae bacterium
TTATAAAGGGGAACTTTTATAAGTGTGGAGATAAGTTAAAAAAACCTCATTATTTGTCTTTGTTCCCAATAGATATTAAAGAACCTGATTTTCATACTCCTCAATTTTTTGACAAGTTAGCTTTTGTTTAATTTGTTCACTTTTTGAAATTTATCTTTTGAATTAAAAGCTGATTCACCTGTAAACTCATTATTTCCTATAAGCTCTTTTAATGCTAAGTGAGCAAGGTGTAAAGCAAATATGCCGGTTAGGGTTGGAAGAGATCCTAAAACGTTGCGCTTTCTACCTCTTTCTATTATTTCTTCGTTAAAGTCAGAATGTTCTTCATCCTCAGGATCTTTATATTCATATCGGGGTACTTCAGTTGAGAATACTACGTTAATGCCACTTTCAACGCCTCTTTTTCTAAGACGTTTTCTAACTAGTTTAGCCAAAGGACAGCCGTACGTGTCAAACAAATCTGAAGTTTGAATTAGGGAAGGCTCTCTCTTTAGGGCAGCGCCCATAGAACTAATTACTTTTATATTATTTAAATAACAATGAGAGAGAAGGGCGCATTTAGGATTAAGAGAATCAATAGCATCAATAACTAAGTCAAAACTATTATCTATCAAAGAGGAAGCCGTTTCTTCACTAAAAAAAGCGTTTATAGCTTCAATTTTACACTTTGGGTTAATAGCTAAAACTCTTTCTTTTGCAACATCAACTTTAATTTTATCAACTGTTTCCCAAGTTGCTAATATTTGTCTATTAATATTAGTAACACTAACAGTATCAAAATCAATTAATCTAAAATTACTAACTCCACTTCTAGCTAGAGTTTCTAGGCACATACCGCCTACAGCTCCCATTCCAATAATAGCAACTTTTTTGTCATGTAGTTGATTAACTGTTGATTCACCAATTAATCTAGAAATTCTCAAGAATTGCTCTGAACTCATTGTTTATATCCTTATAGCTTGTAGCTCCAGAGAGATTTAAAGTTTTAATAAAACTGTTAAAGTAACTAAAGTAGTCACCATCAGTTTCTTTATCCCAATCACTTTCTACTAAAAAACCTACCTTATCAAGATCTTTAATGTTTTTAAATAACTTAGTTTTTAAAACTGAGGGGTTAATACTAACTGTTACATTAAACTCTTTTAATTGTTGTGCTAGTTCAACACTTTTATTGTAACCATGGTAGATAATATATTCTGGGAGATTATTTTTGTTTTGTTGTAAAACTTTAATTAAGTTGTCATTTTCATTAACAATATGGATTGTAAATATTCTACTATATTTTGCAGCTAGTTTTAGGGAACTTTCAAAAAATAGTATTTGTTTATTTATATTATTAAATCTGTTATCAAGTCCAACTTCACCTACATGAAAAGAGTAGTTTTCTTGTAATTTTCTTTTTAGCAAACTCTCATAATCTTTTAAAGATATGTTTATATTATTAGCTAAAACTCCTAAACTTATAAACTTAGCTTCTTTGCTCCATTCATCTAAGGATGAGGTAGCATAAAAAGCATTTTCTGTAGGTTTAGATTGTGTAAAATGACGATGAAAATCAAACATGTTTTTTATAATATCACCAGAAGTGAATAAGTTGCAATAAC
>CAZHNE010000348.1:0-1601 GCA_964533775.1 uncultured Spirochaetaceae bacterium
CGTCGCCTTCACAGCCTTTTAAAACTTTTTCAGCAAGAAGTTTGCCTAATTGTACGCCTTCTTGATCAAAAGAGTTTAAATTCCAAATAAATCCTTGGAACATTATCTTGTTTTCATAATGTGCTAATAGGGAGCCAAGAACTCTTGGAGTTAATTTGTCAGCTACTATAAGAGAAGAACATCTGTTTCCATCAAAGACTTTATTAGGATCTTCATCATCCTTTCCTATTGCGAAAGCAACAATTTGAGCGATTAAGTTTGCATTTAGCTTTTCTTGGCTTGTAGATCCTTCCACCATGAGGTCTTTTTCATACTGGCTGTGTTTAAAACCAATAAACTGTAGTGGTATTGTGTTAGTACCTTGATGTAGTAGTTGATAAAAAGAGTGCTGACCGTTAGTTCCAGGTTCTCCAAAAATAATAGGACCTGTGTGATAGTCTAAGTCTCCACCATATCTATTTACATTTTTACCATTACTTTCCATATCTAGCTGTTGTAAATGAGCTGGGAAACGAATTAAGGCGTGTGAATAAGGTAGAACAGCAGTTGCTTCTCTATTCATAACATTTCTTAAATAAACGCCAATAAGTGCGTCCAATAAAGAAGCATTTTCTAAAACATTTTCGTTTAAAGCGCTTTTATCTGACTCATGTGCACCTTCTAAAAGCTCACTAAATGTATCAAAGCCTAATGCAATTGATAAAATAACACCTCCAACAGCACTTGTTGAACTGTATCTACCACCAATGTAGTCATCAATGAAAAAAGCTTTTTTTACATCTTTACTTTTTGCTAAAGGACTTGTTTTACTAGTTACAGCAACCATGTGCTTGCTAGGATCAAAACCTTCAATGTCACAAGATTTTAATATATCAAAAACTAGATCTCTGTTTGTTAGTGTTTCTTGAGTAGTTCCACTTTTGGAAACTAGAATAAATAAGGTGGTTTCAAAATCAATATCATGAATTACATCTCTAACATCATCAGGGTCTACATTGCTAATAAATTTGGCATCAAGAACTTTTTTACCTTGATCAAAGGAAAGGCCTTTGAGGGCTAAATATAGAGCTCTTGGTCCTAAATCACTACCACCAATACCAATTTGGATTACTGTTTCAAAGGCTTTGTTTGTAGAGCCGAGAATTCTTCCTTCTCTAATATCGCTAGAAAACTTTTTAATTCTAGTAAGTTGAGATTTGTAAAAATCTCCTTTGTCCTCTCCATCAATAATAACATCGTTTAGTACTTGGCCTCTTGAAAGATGATGAAGAACAGCTCTGTTTTCACCAGTGTTTATTATTTCACCGTTTAGTAATTCTTTATACTTTTCAATTAGTGAATGTTCTTCACTCAATTTTTGAAATAGGTGAAGGTGTTCGTTGTTTATTGGCATAGAAGCATATGAAAAAGTGAGGTTATTTCCATTTTTTACTTTATATTTTTCTATTCTTTCTCTGTTTAAGCCTTTTTTTAGGTTAAACGGTTTTGTTTTAGCTAGTTCTTTAAAAGATGTAAGGTCTGTTAAGTTTTTGTATTCCATAATTATCTCCTATAAGATGAGATAGTAGTGATATATTAAAATTTGTTCAATAAATAAGCTT
>CAZHNE010000349.1:0-1596 GCA_964533775.1 uncultured Spirochaetaceae bacterium
TAAAATAGAAAATAGATTTAGTCCCCATTATAAGGGGACTAATAAAAAGATACTAATTGCCTGTTTACATAAATGAAATAAGCAGCATTTGCAAAGGAACAACAAGGATGAGAAGTACTGTTGTCATTAACCAACTAGCATTAGCTAAATCAAGGTCTAAGTCATAAATTGATGGTGGTACTAAAGCAGTAAAGCCAACAGGCATTGAAGAAAGTATTAGTATTACTTTAAGTGGTAAGCCGTTATCAATTTCTCCAAAACCTAATAAATATGCTACTGTTGTAGTGACAACTGGTACCAATAAGTATTTTATTGTTGAAGTAATAGAAGCTGTTTTGATATGTTCCCAAAATTTACCAAATTTCATAGCCATACCAATTGAAGTAAGAAGAACTAAGCTTCCTAATGGAATTACTATAGAGTTAAGTGTTGTGTAAAAGGTTGGTCTTGCAACTCCAGTAATATTAAGGATAAAACCAAGAGCAATACTTGAAAGAGCAACTAAAATAAAAGGATCTAATATAATTTTCAAAAATTTATTCCCTTTAACTTCTTCTTGAACAGAAGGAGAGTAACTTTTAGCAATTGGGAACCAAAGGGTGTAGTTAATAATAGATTCAAATAATTTATACATAGGAACTAAAGCGAACGCAGTTTCGCCTAAAAATACAAAGACAATCAGCGAACCAATAGACCCAATGTTAAACATTCCTCCGCAACTAAAGAAAGCTCCAGTCTGTTTTGGGTTTAACTTTATTATCTTCGCTATTGCAAGAGCTGAAAATCCACCTGTTAATATTGCCAATACACCAAGAGCCGGAAGTAGTGCAATGCGCAAGTTATCAAAAGAAAGAATCCAAATAGCTCCTACAGTAGCAATTGGGTTAATCCCAAGTAAGGCAACTTTTTGGAGTATTTTACGCTGTTTAGTAAGTGATTTATCGGCTTTTATTTTACCAGATAAAACAAGTCTTTGAATTATGTATCCAGTTACTAGACCAATTGCAATAATAGAAAGAGAGAATAAGAGTTTTCCCATAAATAACCTCAATTTTGTTTTTGTTAAATATTGTATACAAACCTATTCTTAATTAAAAAAGTATATCTGTCAAGAATAATTCTATAAAACACGTTTTATATCTTGTTTCTAGGAATTAAAAGCTCCCTTTTGCTTTCAAGTAGCAACTATTTTATAACAAATACAAAAGGTTAAATCCAGTTATTACATCTCAAATCCTTTTAAATGTTTGTTATTTACAAGTTATAATATAAAAGTTGTAGTAGAGAATATTAGACTTAATAAAGAAAAAACATTATGTTTTACACAATTATAACTCAATCAAAAAATAAATATTGAATTCAAAACGCCGTATATTTAATCTATTCTATAAATAAATACTAGAATTTAAAGATATTAACCCTAGTAAGCAAAATAATATTAAAAAGGTTAAATTCTTCTTTATTTCCCACTGCAAAATTAGATTAATGTATGCCGATATAAGTTAACTAAGCAAGAGGTGTATAAATTTAATCAGATATTGATATATAGAAACAATTATATAAAAATATAATTTATTGTTACTATCAATCATCAAT
>CAZHNE010000350.1:0-1580 GCA_964533775.1 uncultured Spirochaetaceae bacterium
ATAGCAATAGCGGTTGTTGCATATTTGGTAATTAACAATTTATATCAGAAAATAGGTATGCTTAGAGCAAAGTCTAAAGGCGCAGTTTATAATAAAATATCTGCTTCTGAAGCAAAAAATGAAATGAACAGTAATAGAAATGTTGTTGTTATAGATACTAGAACACCGAATGAATATAAAACCGGCCATATAAAGAAAGCGAAAAACATCTTTAGTGTAAAAGAAATTACAGCCAAATATCCTGATAAAGATACAGTTTTATTCCTATATTGCCAAAGTGGAAGCAGAAGTGTAAAAATTGCTAAAAAACTTGTTATAAGAGGTTATACTCAAATTTATGATATTGGCGGTTTATATAACTGGAGTTATGGTACTACAAAAAAATAGACTCTCTATTTAATAAAATCATAACCAAATAACTTTTTTGCTACATCTTTTGGTATTAACCTGTCATTAGGTTTATCAATATTTTTAAACATTAAATCTGTTTTTTCAGCTATAGTCTTTTTTAAGAATAAGTTAAAATCAATGCTTCTAAGTAAGAAAAACATTAATGGGTTTTCATCTAACCTAGCTCCAACACCATATAAAACAGCAGCAGCGTGTTTACATAAATAGGCCCAGTCTGGACAACTACAATTGATAGATATTTCCTTTGGAGTTGGGAAAAGTCCTGTTTCTGAACTCAGAAAAACTTCAGCTAATTCTTCGGGGAACTCTCCTATTACTAAACTCTCTAAGCTATCGATTTTATTTTTAGCAACTTCTAATATTTCTTTTTGTTTTTTCTTTGTAAAAGGCTTAATTTTTATTTCTACTTTATAGGGTCTTCTTCCAGTTCCTTGAACAAGAGCTTTAATTAAACCTTCTTCTATAACTAAGTCAATTACAGCTCCAGATCTTACATATCGCTTACCCCGCTGAATTCTATTCTCATAATCTGCATATCGCTCTAGGTTTTGACACCACATTTGCCCCCACCAAGTTTTGGATATTTTTCTACCCTCAATAACTACTGGGCTGTATCCTTTTTTTTGATTGAGCAAGCTTTTTTCTTTTAACTCTTGCATTGATATTTGTTTAAAATTAGAAAATCTCAAAATATAACCCTCTTAATTTGAATATGAGAACAATTCTTTTAACTTACTATTATCTAAATTAGTAATCCAAGACACAGTTGATTCTTCACTTTCACCAATTATTTTATTCGACAATTCCTTCTTAGAATTGATAATCTCATTGATTTTATCTTCGATAGTCTTTTCACAAATAAACTTATAAACGTTTACACTCTTTTTTTGTCCAATTCTAAAGGCTCTATCTGTAGCTTGGTTTTCAACCGCAGGATTCCACCAGCGATCAAAGTGAACAACATGGTTTGCTGCTGTTAGATTTAACCCAGTTCCACCTGCTTTTATTGTTATTACCATAAAAGGGTAGTACTTATCACTATTAAATGCATTAACTCTTTCGTTTCTCAATTTTGGTGTAACACTTCCATCTATAGATAACCCTTTATAACCAAATAACTCTTCTAAATAGTTTTTTAGAGGATTAACCATAGTCTTGTACTGAGTGAA
>CAZHNE010000351.1:0-1579 GCA_964533775.1 uncultured Spirochaetaceae bacterium
TTTTTTTGTCTTTAAATAATTTTTCTAAATTGAAATAAGAGTTATTTTCTTTAGTTTTTTATGTTTTATATTAAGATTTAGACTTGTGTTATAGAGTTTTGTAATATTTACTAAATGAACTACCTACATTTTTATAAGGATTAATCATGGCTATTGATGAAGAAATAAAAAAACATAAACCTACTGAGTTTGGTAAGGTTGAAATTAGAAACTTTAATGGTAAATACTATGTTTATCCTTATCATTTTGAATATGATAAAGAAAAAGGAAGAAGTAAAAAGGTAACTGGTAAAATGTTAGGAAAAATTACTAAAGAAGATGGGTTTGTTAGAAGCTAGAAATATTCTATCAAACCTACTTGTATTTCTGTTAAAGGCTATGGTGTATATACTTTGTTTGAACAATTGAACAAAGAACTTTACTCTAGGCTTAAAAAATACTATCCAGGACTATGGAGAGAAATCTTTACAATAGCAGCTTTGCAGTTAGTTAATAAATGCACCAATAAAAACATTAAAGAGTTTTATCATAAATCTTCTCTTAGTTTAAGTCATCCTGACTTAAAGTTAAGTGAAAATACAATAACAAGACTATTTGAAACTATTGGTGGTAATAGAGAAGTGATGATCGACTTTATGAGATCATATACAAAAGATGATGAAGCTACACTTCTCTTTGATGGAACAAACATTTTTACTCAGTCCTCTAAATGCTCTTATGCTAAGAAAGGGTATAATCATGGAAAGAAGAAAACTACAGGGATAAACCTTCTCTATGTTTTTAACTATTCAACTCATGCTCCCATCTATTATAGATTACTACCTGGTAATATTGTTGATAGATCTACTATGGTAAAGACAATACATGAAGCTGGTATAACTAATTGTACTGTTATTGCTGATAAAGGCTTTTACTCAAAAGCAAATATCTCTTTCTTAGATGATAACAACTTAAAATATATATTGCCTCTTCAAAGTAATACCAAATATATTAAAGAGAAGTTTGTAGAAGAAGGGGGAAGTGAAAAGTTTGATGACTTTTTAATTTATCATAAAAGGCCCATTTGGTATAAAAAAACAACTCTTGGAGAAAAGTCCCATTTTCTTTATATATTTATGGATACTGATTTAAAACATGTTAGAGAATCATTATATCTAGAAAAGGTAAAAGGGGAATGGAAAGGTTACACTAGAGAAAAGGGTGAAAAAACATCTAAAAAGAATTATCTAGCATTTGTAAGTAACTTAGATGAAGATCCTGAAGAAATTTATTTAAAGTACAAAGGTCGTTGGGAAATAGAAGAGTGTTTTGATTATTTAAAGAACTCACTAAGAGTTGAAACACCTTATCAAGATAGTAATGAAAAAATAGAAGCTTACTCTTTTATTAACCATATAAGCTTAATTATGTTTTACAATCTTATTAACCAAATCAAAAAGAAAAATCTTTCAAACAAATACACACCAGAGGATGTAATCAACATCAGTAAAAACATTTTCAAGATAATATTCCATGATGGACAAGAAATAATAAGTGAAATAACTCAAAAAGAGAAAGCCCTATTTAATGAATTAGAGCT
>CAZHNE010000352.1:0-1576 GCA_964533775.1 uncultured Spirochaetaceae bacterium
ATACAGCCGTTACACTCTTTTTGCATTCTGCAGCTAAGTTAGGCATAAATCTAACAACTCTATCACTATTAAGGTTTTTTGATAGAGTAGAGGTCTTTATTCCTGCTGCTATTGAAATAAATAAAGTATTGTTTATATTAGCATCTGCTATGTCTTTATAAATCTTAGCTAGTACTTGAGGCTTAACACAAAGAATAACAATATTAGAATTACCAATTAAACCTTGTAAACTGTTATAGTCATTTATGATTACATTCTTAGAGGATAACTCATCTTTAATTGAATTAACCACATTAGTATCTAAATCAAAAATACCGATAGATATCTTTTCTTTAGTATCTGCAACAGCTCTTAATATGGAGGACCCCATATTTCCAAGACCAATAAAACTTATGTTATTCATATCTTTAAAGCCCCTTAACTATAGTTTATTAGAAATTAGTCAAAATGTATAGCTTAATGATTCCAATTTAGATTATGGAGTTCTCCTTCTTCTTCTAAACCAACAAAGTCTATTTGTCTAAGATATTCATAAGCTGCAATTGCTACAGAGTTTGATAAATTTAAGCTTCTTAGTTCTTTAATCATTGGTATTCTAACGCATTCATCTTCATGATCTACTAGTATATGCTCATCAATACCTTTATCTTCTCTTCCAAATATTAAATAAGTATCACCAGTTACATCATATTTTACTTGATGATATGAGTGTTTTGCCTTAGTTGTAAAGAAAAAAAGTTTTTCATTTTTCTTAGCTTCTAAGAATTCTTTACTACTGTTCCACTGTGTAACACCAACTTTATTAAAGTAATCTAAGCCAGCTCTTTTTACATGCTTTTCATCTACACTAAAGCCTAAAGGATGAACTAAATGCAAAGAGGCTCCAATAACGGCACATGTTCTAACAATGTTTCCTGTGTTTTGTGGGATTCTTGGTTCAAATAAGACTAAATGTAATGGCATGATGATTATCTCCTAAAAAATATATAAGAGAAAAATATCACTATCTAAAGGAGTTATCAAGACAGGGAAATATAAAGATTATATTATATCTAAAGATATTTTACCGGTATAACTCTATCTTTGTCTTTTAGAGTTACAATATTGTCATATAAACAAACCAGTGATCCTTCTCCACGTTTAAGAGTCCATTTTGATTTTTCAATAAAGTTATCTACCACTCTAAAGTTTGATAAATGTTTTACTTTTGGATCAGCTGTTTTTTATGGTAATTAAGTGGAGTTAAAGAATTTTTTGCGTAAAAGTTAATATTCAATACTAAAAAGTCAGCATTTACAGCTTTAATATGTTAATAAGAGCATTTTTTCAACAACAAATAGATTGATATTATTAAAAATTTGTTTATTGCTTAGCTTCGCTGATTAAGAGCTCACATAACAATCTTAATTGTGGGATAAGAGTTTTTTTGGACCCTTATACTGGTAACTTTTAGAACTTTCTATGTTGATAAGACTTAATCCATCTAATTAAATAGTTCTAATTGTTTTTAAAATACCATGCTAAATAATTCTCCCTTTTCTTTTGTTAGCACCGTAAAAATTAATGTGAACCAATA
>CAZHNE010000353.1:0-1573 GCA_964533775.1 uncultured Spirochaetaceae bacterium
GGTAATACACTCTTATCTTTAAGAATATTCTCTTTAGATACCTTTTCATAAGCTTTTCTGTTTTCATAAACCTCTAATGAAGAGGGAAATGCACAAAGCTGAAGAGAAACTTGACTATCAACTTCCATTTTGCCTTCAACAAGTCCTGCACGCATCAAATTAGCTACAAAAACTGTCTTTTCATCTAAGGTGGTAAAAAGAACTGCTGGCAGCTCTACAGTATCTCCAAGACTAGATAAAGGTTTTACTATCACCTTATTTGAATTAACTAAATGTGAATCGACTCCAACAAAGTCACTATCTTTACCGTCTTTAATAATTCGTGCAACTAACTCTAATCCATCGTCAAAAAAGTAAGTTTTATAATCAAAGTCTTGACCAACTTCTTTTTTTACCTTTGAAAATAGGTTAATGATTTTTCCTCTATCTTGCGAAAGTTCGCCTAGTCCTAAACTGTTAAAATAAAATGCCATGTTGTTCCTCACTTAATTTAATAATATCAACAATTAGTCTTGATGAAAAGCTAATTACTCAATACTATTATTTTTATGTATAACAAATTAACTAAAAAGGATGGCTTTATTGATGGCTTTCCTATTTTTTTAGGCTATTTTTCTACAGCTATTGCATTTGGATTAGTTTGTAGAAATGTAAATATATCTTTTATAAACAGCACTCTACTCAGCATGACTAATTTTGCTGGAAGTGGTCAATTTTTAATGGTTAACTTGCTTGCCAATGGTGCCTTGTTGTTTGAATTGTTTGTCTCAGTATTACTAATTAACTTACGCTACCTTTTTATGGGAGCATCATTGAACCAGAGGCTACCTAAAGATATAAGTAATTTTAAAAAAGCCATTGTTGCTTTTTCAACAACAGATGAGATTTTCTCTGTTGCAATTCTTAAACCTCAAAAGCTAAATTTCCCATACTTATTTTCTCTCGAGTTAACAAGTTATGCAGGTTGGGTTTTAGGCACTATTGTTGGTTACTTAATAGGAATTGCTCTCCCTTTTAAATTGCAATTAGCTATGTCTGTAACTCTTTACGCTATGTTTGCTTCTCTTTTAGGCAGTGAAACTAGAGAGGGTGGATATAAGGTGATAATAGTTGGAGCTATTTCAGCTGGTATAAATTCATTTTTAGTTATGGTTCTTAATATTGCAATTGGATGGTCATTTGTTATTGCCATGCTTAGTGCAACAATTATTGGTTCCTTTGTAATGGAGAAAGTGGATGAATAATATTAATCTTCCTATGATAGTGATAGTTCTTTTAGCTTCTTTAGCAACTATGATACCTCGTTTTTTGCCTTATTTTTCTCCAATGATAAAAAAGATTCCAAAGGCAATATCCCAAAGACTAAAAATATTACCTATTGCAGCTTTAGGAGCCCTAATTTTTCCTTTTGCTATCTTAGACTTTAATCCCAACTGGATAGCATCCTTAACTGGTGTAGCCATTGCCTTTATACTAGGTTATATGAAATTTAATATGATAGTTTCAATTCTTTTTAGTGTTATTGCAACTTATTCACTTCTGGTGATATTATAAAAAACATGTTTGATTTTCA
>CAZHNE010000354.1:0-1569 GCA_964533775.1 uncultured Spirochaetaceae bacterium
ATGAAGAAAACGGAACTATTACATTAATTTTCCAAGCAGTGGGAGAATCAACTCATAAGTTAGCCCTGTTAGAAGAAGGGGATAAAATTGAAAACTTATTAGGCCCATTGGGACAACCAACAGAAATTAAGAAATATGGAAAAGTTGTTTGTGTAGGCGGAGGAATAGGCTTAGCTCCTTTATACCCTGTAGTAAAAGCATTAAAAAAAGCAGGCAATGAAGTTAAAGTTATTATGGGTGCAAGAAATAAAGATCTTTTTGTTATGCGTAAAGAAATGGAAGAAACAGCTGATGAAGTAATTTTAACAACTGATGATGGATCAGAAGGTAGAAAAGCTTTAGTAACTGAACCATTAAAAGAACTATGCGAAAGCTGGAGTCCTGATTTAGTTGTAGCTATAGGCCCGCCAATTATGATGAAATTCTGTGCTCTTACAACTAAACCATTTGGAATTTATACAATTGTTTCTTTAAATACAATAATGATTGATGGAACAGGAATGTGTGGTGGATGTAGAGTTAATATAGGTGGAGAAACAAAATTTGTTTGTGTTGATGGACCAGAGTTTGATGGTCATAAAGTTGATTGGGACAATGTCCTTTTAAGACTTGGAACATATAAGCCACAAGAAGAAGAAAATCATCACAGATGCCATATAGGTTTAGATATTAAAGAAGGAGATGCTTAAATGCATAAAAGTATTGAAGAGCTAGATGCACAAGCAAAAGAAATTCTTGAAAAATATAGTAATGCCGACATTTCTCTTAAAGAAAGAGCAGCGATTCCTTTACAAGAAATGCCAGCACAAGATCCTGCTATTAGAATAACAAATATGGAAGAAGTTGCTTTAGGGTATACTGAAAATCAAGTTATAGCTGAAGCAATGAGATGTATCCAATGTAAAACTAAACCTTGTATTAAAGGCTGTCCTGTTGGAATCGATATTCCTGGATTTATAAAATTAGCTGCAGAAGGGAAATTTGCCCTCGCAAACTCTAAAATCAAAGAAAGCTCATTGTTACCATCTATTTGTGGTCGTGTTTGCCCTCAAGAGAGTCAATGCCAATTATATTGTACCCTTGGTAAGATGAAAAAAGATGTTGATCAAAGTGTAGCAATAGGAAGAATTGAAAGATTCGTTGCAGATTATGCTAGAGAGAATAATGAAGATATAACACCTAATGTAAAAAAAGAAACCCATAAAAAAGTTGCTGTTGTAGGAAGCGGTCCCGCATCAATTACTGCCGCTGCTGATATAAGGCGGGAAGGCCACACTGTTGTGATGTTTGAAGCATTGCATAAAGCAGGAGGTGTTTTAGTTTATGGAATTCCAGAATTTAGATTACCTAAAAAGTTAGTTGAAAAAGAAATCGAAGGTCTTGCTGATATGGGAGTTGAAATTAAGAGAAACTATTTAATTGGTAAGACTAGAACTTTAGATGATTTAAAGAATAAAGATGGATTTGATGCAATCTTTATTGGAGCTGGTGCTGGATTACCTAATTTTATGAATATTCCTGGTGAAAATTTAGTTGGTGTATTTAGTGCTAATGAATATTTAACTAGAA
>CAZHNE010000355.1:0-1568 GCA_964533775.1 uncultured Spirochaetaceae bacterium
TCCCAACTCCCCCATGCACGCAATGTTATAAACTTAAATGATGATTCTGCTGGCAACCATATTGTACAGCTGTAATTATTCCCTTCCTCCCTTGTAAGCATAGAAGCCCTATCAAGATTATAGGAATAGCCAAAAGGAGTATTGGCGCCAAGTATTAAAACAGGCATTTTCTGTACTGTTAATTTCATCGTATTTGTATTAACGATAAATCGATAAACACCATCATCATCATTATCTATTCCCCAAAAATGATCTCGTAGGTTTCCTTCTCCCTCAGAACATTGAAATATATCATATTCACCACCATCAGCCACAATCTTAACGTTACCATTATAATCAACAGTGTTAGGAACAAGATATTCTACTTTATCCCAATCACCTTTAGATAGCGTAAATTTAATTTGTTTATTATCATTATAATGCTTCACTTCTGATCTATAAGCGAATACACCAGGCTCGATTTCAGAAACTGCAACAGCATTATTACTTTCCCACTCTGGGAAGACATAGCCTAACCCATACAACTCCGTAACTTGTGCATGCAAAAAACTTGTAAGTGGCATTATAGAAAACACCACAATGATAAATTTGTAAAAAGTTTTCATATTCAATAGTATTTAAAATTAATAACTGTTTATGCAAATATATACATAAATAAATATCAACATTTTATATTATAGAAAAAAGTAGATAGAAAGTAGATGAAAAATACTCTAGAATCCGATTAACACAACAAATTATAATAAAATAATCACTAAAAAATATAGATAATCTGTAGTATGTTTAAAGTAACAATAAGGAGTTTATGTATGCAAGATATCTTGTCTATTGTGAAACAATACAATTTATTTAGAAATAACCCCTATTTTCATTACATAGTCTTCAAACTCATCACGAGGAACGGCCGATTTATTCCGTACTCTGGTTCTGTAATTATAGATTGTTGTGGTTGAATAGCGGAGGAAACTAGCTATTTTAGAGCTATCAGTAATTCCTAAACGAATCAAAGCAAAAATACGTAATTCGGGATGGAGTAGTTCATTCGGCTTTAGCTGTATTTGTTCTTCTTCCAATAATAAGCTATTAAATTCTTCTACAAAATTAGGATACAAGTGTAAAAAAATATTATCGAATATTTCATATAGTTCTTTCACTTCATTTTCTATCATATCCTTAGATTTCAACATTTTATAAAGATCATCCATTTTTCTATCCATTGCTTTTCTATTCAAGGTATTTTGATATTTCTCTAACTTATCAATATACATAGAGCATGTATCAAGGAATTGGCTTATATAAGTTTCTTTCAGCAAATTGGCTTCAAATAACTCTTTATTGATGTCTTGCGTTTTTCGATTACTTTCATGTAAATCCTCATTCAAATCATGCAATTGCTTATTTGTTTCTGATAGAGAATGACGTGCTTTAGCTAATTTGTGTAATTGAATATAAATAAAGACAATTGTAATCGCCAAAAGTATGGAAAGTACTCCAATGCATATTAGTAAGTAAAACAATCGGTTTTTTTGCTTTTCCAACTTATGTTGATATGATTGCTCGATAATGGG
>CAZHNE010000356.1:0-1564 GCA_964533775.1 uncultured Spirochaetaceae bacterium
TAAAGCATCTTAAAATTAAACGCTGTAAAACATACATAGACTCTAATTCTAAAGTTGTAATCGATACACCAACAGAAGAATTTCAATTAGCTCTTTATAAAAAGGGTGATTACGATGTAGTAACTAAAAACATTGAAATGCTATTATTCTTTGATGATAGTGTACTAGAAATTAAAAAACAAAAGATAAATGTTAAAAAAGGAAGTGTTTACGTTATAGCAGCAAATACACACTTAAAGCTTAAAAATAAAGGTGATGTTTTTGTAGCTACTTGCTAGCAAATAAAAAGAGCTTCAATCAATAGCTAGTATTATTGTGCTAGCTATTAGTTATACTATTAGAAAGTTGAAGAAAAGAAAATTGAACAACAAACTTTAAATTTATGCTATATTAACAACTCATCAACAAAAAGTAGTTTAATTTTCACATCTTTTTGTCTATTGTATAGATACATAAGACATTCTGTTTTAAAATTAAAAAAGGCTTACACCTCCAAAAGGAAGAAAATATATGGTTAACGTAATGCTAGCTATTACAGTAGTAATATTTGCAGCTATGATTAGTACTAAAATATCCCAAAAAATAGGGATACCTACTTTAATATTATTTATAGCCCTTGGTTTACTATTTGGAACAGATGGTTTACTTAAACTTGAATTCGATAATTACGAGTTAGTTGAAATTATTAGTTCAACAGCTCTAGTTATTTTAATCTTCTATGGTGGATTTGGAACAAGGTGGAAAACAGCAAAACCCATAGCGGTTAAAGCATTAACAATGAGTACACTGGGAGTAGTGTTAACAGCTGGATTAGTTGGTTTGTTTTGTCACTATGTTCTTTACATTGATTTATTAGAAAGTTTTTTAATTGGATCTGTTATAAGTTCAACAGACGCTCCTTCAGTATTTGCAATACTAAAACAAAAGAAATTGTCACTCAAATATCAAAGTGCTCCTCTTTTAGAATTAGAAAGTGGAAGTAACGACCCAACAGCTTATATGCTTACAATAATGGTATTAGAAATGATGAGTAAGCCTCAAAGTTATGATAAGTACATTATTATGATAATTGTACAGTTTGTTGTTGGTATATTATGTGCTGTTATATTAGCAAAATTTACTATGTTTGTTATTAGAAGGTTCCACCTTGAAACAAACGATATGTCGCTAATATTTTATTTCGCTATGGTTTTATTATCGTATGCACTTCCTGCAAAGTTTGGTGGAAACGGATATTTAAGTACATATATTTTTGGTATAATTATTGGTAATAAATATATAAGTAACAAAAGAGTTATCATGCACTTCTTCGATGGTATTACAGCCTTAGTTCAATTAGGTGTATTCTTTGTATTAGGCTTATTAGCTATTCCATCTCAAATGCCTAGTATAATGTTAATCTCTTTATACATTGCTTTATTCTTATCATTTGTGGCAAGACCAATTGCTGCATTCCTAATTTTAAAACCATTGGGATGTCCAATGAACCAAGTTACACTAATATCCTTCGCAGGTATAAGAGGAGTTGCTTCAATTGTATTTGCAATTGTTGCAACAATGCATC
>CAZHNE010000357.1:0-1543 GCA_964533775.1 uncultured Spirochaetaceae bacterium
ACAGGAGTTTGTTTAAAGAAGTGTTGGCTTATCATATCTATTAGGGCTTGGTTAGAAGTATATTTCTCTAAAACAGTATTGATAGGAGTGCTTCCCATGTTCATGTGTAATACAGCAAGAATAAATTTACCAAACCAGGGAAGAAGTTCATTGACTAAATATTCTTTATTTTTTGTAAAATCTTTAGTAAATACAGGATTGTCGAAGCCGTAAATAACATCCATACTTTTTGTTATTTTATTAACTTTTTTAAAAATGTTTTCAATTTCTTTTTTATTTTCAGGGAATTTGTCTATTAAAAATAATTTATAATTTTGTATATCTTCTTTTTTATTTATTGGAAAAACATCTTCTTCAATTCCTATAGAAACTGGGCTTTTTAAAAGCTCTAAATCTATTTCTAAGTCTTTTAACATAGGCTTTATGACACCAGCATTTTCTAAAGATCTTGGCCCAGTATCAAAAACAAAGCCTTCGTGGCTGAAGGTATTGATTAACCCACCACAGGTTTCATTTTTTTCAATTAAAAGGACGTTGTAGCCCTCTCTTGAAAGATAAGCTGCTGATGTTAGACCGCCAAGTCCTGCTCCTACTATGATAATCTGTTTTTTTTTGTTCATTCCACTTTTCCTAACTTTTTTGATTTTTCCCACAACTTCCAAGCTATCTCTTCGTCTAAAGCGTGGGGTGCAGGTGTTTCAATTGTAGTTAGGTTGAAGAAATACCCATTTGAGTTTTCTACTTCTTTAGAAGCTCCTAGGTAATATAAAGCATCAGCTGAAATTTTAGCTGATCTTGCAGAGGGAAGAACAAAGATGCGTTTGAAAAAATTATAAATTTTGCCGTTATTTTCTCCCATCTTACTTTTTACATTTCCTGGATGCATAGCATTTATTGTAACCCCTGTGCCTTCATAATACTTTGTAAAGGGGAAAAGAGAGAGTAACTGAGCGGTTTTAGCAGAACCATAACTTCTCAGTCCTGTATAAAAGCGTTTGTCCCAATTGAGATCATCAAGCTTTAAACCTTCAACTGCAAACCTATGACCTTCAGAGTTAACAAAAATAATTCTTGCATGATCTTGAGAAGATAGTTTGTCTTTTAACATGTAATTTAAGATAAATGAGCTCAAATAATTAACTTGGAAAACTCTTTCAAAAGAATCATTAGTTAATGTTCTTTTTGTTTGATAAACCCCAGCATTATGAATTAACACATCAATATCTTCTTCTAGAGAAGAAAGCTTTTCTCCTAACTCAATTACTTCAGAAATGTTATTGTAGTCAGCTATCATGTATTTGCAGCTGATGTTAAAAAGTTTTTCAATCTCTTTGCATTGCTGCTTAGTTTTTAGTTCATTTCTATTTACTAATATTATATCTGCTCCACTAGAAGCATATTCTTTAGCTGTGTAGTATCCTATGCCTGATGTTGTTCCAGAAATAACAACTAATTTGCCAGTGAAAGAATCTTTACAAATTGCTGGGTCTCTTTTGTTGTTTTTTATCATTGCCCCAATTTGGGACCACTTATATTGTTTAAT
>CAZHNE010000358.1:0-1543 GCA_964533775.1 uncultured Spirochaetaceae bacterium
ATGAAAGAATTGAAAAATGAATTAATCGCTATAAAGGAAGAGAATAAGAAAATGTCACTATTACTTATAAAACTAACAGCAGATAATTCTAAAATGTTAAATTTAGAAAGGGCAAAGGCTTAAAAGTCTTGCCTAATAAAATAAAAAGGAAATATAATGTCTAAACCTAATCAAGTAGTACAATACTTAGGTGCATTTAATGTAGAAATGAATAAAACTTATGATAGTGTTGATATAAAAACTAATTTCCCCGAGGCTAATATGATAAAAATAAAAACAGAAGGGGTTAATGTAAATATAGATGGAACGGTTATGTTTCCAGTAAGTTATGACGATGAAACTTACTTGCCTCCTACTTCAGTAAAATATATTTTTAGTAAAGATTGTATTGTAGTTGTAGGAAAATATTTTAATACTAATTAAGGAGAAATATGCATTATGTAAAACAAGAAATAACAGATTATGTTGAAACAAATCTAACCGATATTTATCCTGAATGGAGTCCTACTAAAACATATAATGTAGAGTATGATGACTTAAATCTTACTTCAAACTCTATGGCAAGGTATGATACCTACTACTATAGGAGTTTAACAAACGATAATTTAAACTTTAGTCCAAAGGATTTTGTAGATAAAAATTGGGTGAAATATTTGATTAGCAATAAATATGCTATGTTAGATTTGTCAGCACAAAGTAAAAGTGTAATGGAGAATGATGATATATATGTAATATTTAAGCAAGGTTTGATAAAAACTCTTGGAGTAGGGAATTATGAAGCTACTCATATTACAATAGAGATTCTTGATACGGATATGACTACAGTATTATGGTCAGGAAATACTATTCCAACAAGAGTTGAGGGTGTTGATAGTTGGTGGACTTATATATATGCACCTTTTCGAGACACTATGGATAAAACTATAAAAATAGATTTACCAATAATAGGTCAATTTGTAAAAGTAACTCTACATAAAAACCCCGACACAAATAGAACTAGTTGTGGTTATTTAGTTGGAGGTGTTGCTGTTGATATGGGTTATACCCTTAAGAACATAAACTTTTCATATAATTCTTTTGCATTAAAAGAAACAGATGCTTTTGGAGCTTTAAATGTAAAGAAAAGAGCAGTTCAAGATTTAATAGATTTTGAAACTGTAATACAATCGAGAGAAATTCCTAATTTTAGAAGGAAAGTCAAAACAATTTACAACGATATTGTTATGTTTATATTAGATGAGAGTGAAAATAGTAGATATGAAAATTTACTAACACTAGGAATAATACAAGATGCAAGTCTAGTATTGGAAAATGATGTTGAGTCGATTATGACTTTTAGTATAATGGAATCTGTTTAATAAAGGAGATTATATGAGTACGATAACTCAAAAAATATCACTATTGCCCCCCTCTCCAAAAAGGTTACAAGATAGTGAGTTAGTTTTTGTAAATAAAGCTGAAGCTATGTTTGATGCTTTAGTTGTGATGAGAAATGAGTACAATACAATGGGTAACCAAGTGAATGTAGTATCAGCTGAAGTGG
>CAZHNE010000359.1:0-1543 GCA_964533775.1 uncultured Spirochaetaceae bacterium
TCTAAGATATTCATTTTCTAGAGCATTTTTCAAAAATTCTTTATAATCCATTTTTGTATGGTTTGCTTCATCTATTAATAATTCATAATTATCTTTTATGTAAGATAATTTTAATACGCTTGAAAGTTCTTTAATATTCATTTTAGCTATTATCTCCTACACAGAATGTGTTATACATACTAGTTTGATTTCTAGTAATATTAACGATTCTTACTCGTTCTTCTTCATTTTTTGACTTACTTTCTTTTGAACAAAAAGATAGTGATGAAGAAAAAACATCAATTAACTCTTCAACGCTTTTTTCATTATTCTTTCTAAGAATGTCTATAAAAACCTTAGGTTCTTTGCTAAAATGGTCATCATAGATGGATTTCAGCCTTGGTATTCGTTTTAAAGCTAGTGAATTCTTTAATGCGCCTGGTTTTTTAATAAAAGTATTTAAATAATGGTTAATATCGATACTTATATTACGAAATCCATCTATCTTTTTGTGTTTACAAACCAAACAAGTATTAGAATAAATTTCTATTTGATCATAATATAATTTTGCAGTTACACTTTCTCCAATTAAGTATTCAGGTACAGAATAGAAATTGTTATCACTTTGTACAAAGCTATATTTATTAACTTTCAACATTATAATATCTGCTAATTCTAGTTTTGGTTTATATGGTAATAAATATTCTTTTTCTTTATGAATTTCACTCTTACTATTTAATTCTAGCAATTGAGCATTTAAATGCACTCTAGCTTCTTCAAAAGTTTTAAATTTGTAATGTGTTGCGAATATTTTATTTCTTATTACTTTAACACTGTTTTCTACATAACCTTTTTCATTACCACTAAAACAATTAGTTACATTTATATCAAAACCATAATACAGTGAAATATTTAACAAATCTTTATTTAATTCTTTTTCATTTTTTCCAATAAATTTAGAAACAACATTTCTCATATTGTCATAAACGACTTCTTTGTAAACTCCTTTTACCATTTCAAAAAATTGTACATGAGAATCCATAAAAACAGCTTTTTTCTGGTTTTTATAAAGATAAGCCCATCTAAAATTTCCACCAGGAGATGATAATACTGCTAAATGATATGTTGCAGCTTCACCATCAATTACTAACTTAACTTCACCAAAGTCATATTCTAATCTATCTCCATAATCATATTGTTGTTTAATAAAACATTCTCTTGTTTTATTTCTTTTTTCTTTAATCCTATTACTTACGGTTGTAAGGCCTATTTCAAAGCCTCCTGCAAGCATTAATTGATGAATTTGATAATAAGTTAAATGTTGTTTGTTTTGTCCTAAAACTTTACATTTCTCAATTTCATCTTCTAGTATTTGATCTAGAAAACGATCCATTTCATCATTAAATTTTCTACATTTCCTATTTGATGAATCATAAGTTGGTGAAGAACAAATCTGTTCTTGAACTTTCTTATGATTAATATTTTCATCTTTTAAAAGTTTCTGTTGTTCAACATATTTGTTCCAATATCTTGCAATTGTCTTTCTATTAATTGATAACATTTT
>CAZHNE010000360.1:0-1541 GCA_964533775.1 uncultured Spirochaetaceae bacterium
GAATAATGTTAATATTGACATATTGACACGTAAGTGTAAAGTGAGTATTTTGCAAATAATAAGGAGCTAAACTATGGTAAAAACAGTAGCACAAATGTTTCAAGAAAGTTGTGAGAAGTTTCCAAATTTAACATTTGTTAGTACAAAAGATAACAAAGGTGTTTTTTGTGGTGAAACTTACAAACAAGTAGAAGAGCTAGTTAAAAATTTAGCTATAGGTTTAAAAGATACTTTTAAATTAGAAAAACAAGATTTACTCGGAATTATTAGTGATAATAGAAAAGAGTGGTTATATAGTGATTTAGCAATACAATATTTAAGTTGTGCAGATGTTCCACGTGGACTAGATGCAACTGATGTAGAAATAATTCAAATATTAAATGATACAAAGGTAAAGGTTTGTTTTGTAGAAAACATTAGAACCCTAGAACGCTTTGATCGTTTAAAGAAAAGTTTACCCCATTTAGAATCATTAGTTTTAATGGAGGATACTTATGCTAGTGTTAATAGCAAATTCAATGTTGTTTTATTGTATGATTTAATAAAGAAGGGATTTAACCTTTCAAAAGAAAATCCAAGTTTAAAGAAAGAATTACTAAAAGACGTAGCTAATGGTAAAAGTGAAGATTTATCAACTATTATATTTACAAGTGGAACAACAGGTAAATGTAAAGGTGTTATGCTAACCAACGCTAATTTTATTTATCAATCAAAGGCAGTTCAGTCTTTAGTTGATTATAAGTTTGAGCCAGGTCAAAAATGGATGACAGTTCTTCCTATTTGGCACTCATTAGAGAGAGCAGTAACTTATGTAGCAATTAACCATAACCACGCTATTTACTACAGCAAACCGATTAGTAAGATAATGCTAAGTGATTTTCAAAAAGTTAACCCTCATTGGTTCTCCTCTGTTCCTAGAATTTGGAACTCAGTTAATAATACAATTGAAGCTAAGGTTAGAAAAACAAAAGGGCTTAAAAAAATTATTAGTTTAGTTCTTATTAAAAATGCTAAAAAATGGATGTTAGGTTATAACAAAGTCCATAACTTACTCCCTCAGTATAAAAAGAAAAGATTTAGATTATTTGACATTATTCATGGATCTATAAACATGGTAGTCTATTATCCTTTATACAAACTAGGCAAAAAAATGATGTTTGATAAGATAAAAAGCTTATTCGGCACTAATTTTATAGCAGGTGTTTGTGGAGGAGGTTCAATGCCTAAAGGCGTAGATGACTTTTTCAATGCAATTGGAATTACTCTCTTAGACGGCTATGGAATGACAGAAACATCTCCAATAATTTCAGTTAGAAATTTAGCAAAACCAATTCTTGGAACAATGCAAATAATGGAAGGATGTACTGTTAAAATTGTTGATGAAAATAATAAAACCCTAGGATTTAATGAAAAAGGTGTATTGAAAATAAAAGGACCTCAAGTAATGAAAGGTTACTATAACAACAAAGAAGAAACTGAGAAAATCATTGATAAAGATGGCTTCTTAAACACTGGAGATTTAGTTGTTAAAACAATCCATA
>CAZHNE010000361.1:0-1541 GCA_964533775.1 uncultured Spirochaetaceae bacterium
TATGGATTGTTTTAACAACTAAATCTCCAGTGTTTAAGAAGCCATCTTTATCAATAATCTTCTCAGTTTCTTCTTTATTGTTGTAGTAACCTCTCATTACTTGAGGTCCTTTAATTTTTAATACACCTTTTTCATTTGCTTTAACTTCATTATTATTTTCATCAACTACTTTTACAGTACAACCACCTATAATTTGCATTGTGCCAATAATAGGTTTAGCTAAATTTCTAATTGAAATTAATGGGGCTGTTTCAGTCATTCCATAACCGTCTAAAAGAGTAATTCCAATTGCGTTAAAAAAGTCATCTACACCTTTAGGCATAGAGCCTCCTCCACAAACGCCTGCTATAAAATTATTACCAAAAGTTCCTTTTACTTTATTAAACATCATCTTTTGGCCTAATTTATAAAGTGGGTAGTAGATTGCCATGTTTATTAAACCATGAATAAGTTCAAATAATCTTAGCCTTTTCTTTTTATACTGAGGGAGTAAGTTATGGACTTTGTTATAACCTAACTTCCATTTTTTAGCATTTTTGATTAACACTAAACTTATTATTTTCTTTAAACCTTTTGTTTTTCTTACTTTAGTTTCAATTGATTTATTAACTGCGTTCCAAATCCTAGGAACAGATGAGAACCAATGAGGACTTACTTTTTTAAAGTCACTTAGCATTATTTTACTAATAGGTTTACTGTAATAAATAGCATGATTAAAGTTTATTGCAATATATGTTACCACTCGTTCTAATGAGTGCCAAATTGGTAAAACTGTCATCCACTTCTGCCCTGGTGCAAACTTATAATCAACTAAAGGCTGAACATTATTAACTTGATATATAAAATTATCGTTTGTTAACATAACACCTTTACATTTCCCTGTTGTTCCACTTGTAAAGATAATAGTTGCTAGATCTTCACTTTTTCCATAAGCTATGTTTTGGAGTAATTCTGCTTTTAAAGCTGGTTTATCTTTTAATAAACTAAAACCTTTATCCATTAAATCATACAATTTGACAACGGGGAACTTGCTTTTAAAGGAGGAAGAAGTATCTTCCATTAATACTAATGTTTTTAAATAGGGTAAACCTTCTTTTAAACTATCAAAGCGAGTTATAGTATTAATGTTTTCTACAAAACATACCTCTACCTTTGTATCATTTAATATTTGTACAATCTCTATATCTGTTGCATCGAGTCCACGTGGTACATCAACACAGCTTAAATACTGTATTGCTAAATCACTATATATCCATTCTTTTCTATTATCACTAATAATTCCGACTAAATCTTGCTTTTGAAAATTAAAAGTATCATTTAATCCTAAAGCTAAGTTAATAACTTTTTCTTCTACTTGTTTATAAGTTTCGCCACAAAAATCACCTTTGCTGTTTTTTGTACTAACAAATGTTAAATTTGGAAACTTCTCACAACTCTTTTGAAACATTTGTGCTACTGTTTTTACCATAATTTAGCTCCTTATTAATTGCAAAATACTCACTTTACACTTACGTGTCAATATGTCAATATTAACATTATTC
>CAZHNE010000362.1:0-1534 GCA_964533775.1 uncultured Spirochaetaceae bacterium
AATACAGATAATCGCTCTTTGACGGGTATATTGCACTAACTATAGCATCTTTACTACTAAAGCATATACCGCTCGGTGGTAGCCCTTTTTTACGCCTTGTATTGTAAGGGGTTTGTTTGTCCAATACCTCTTGAGTTAAACTACTAGTCCAGTCTCCTAACTCATATCTCGTTGTTGCATCAATGCCTAATGGCATGTCTTGTTTTAACCTATTGTGTATAACGCTTGATATAATTGGCATTTGGCTCACGTCTTGAGTTTCTCCCTGTATTAAGGAAGCGATTACAATTATATCGTTAATACTATATCCACTTTTAGCAATATCTTTTAAATAAGGGGAAATAATCTTAAAAGTATTATCTAACATTGTAGAAGCTAATAAATCAACGTTGAAAGTATTTGTTATCTTGTAAGTTGCTGGAGTAAACCAACCTTCAACAAAAGTTAATCCTCTTTCCCTACAAGCATTTGTGCAAGCTTCTACAAACTCACCACTTTTTATCATATTACGGTTTGCTAATATTTGATCAACTTGGTCAATTGTACTAGCTGGATATATAGTAACTGTTGTAAAGTCAGTTTCAACAATTGAAAGAACAATTTCCTTTATACTACTGTTCTTCTTAATTAGATATGTACCGCTTCTTAACTTTGTCTCTAAATTATTCTCTACAACGTAGTTTAAAAAAAGATCTTTATCACAGACACCATTTTCTTGGAGTAAAGAAGCAATTGCTAAGGCACTTAAGCCTTTATCTATTGTTAACTTTATATAATCACCACTAAGATTTTCATCTTCAATATTAACAACTGACACATCACCCTCTAAAGTATTAGATTCTATTTTTTCAACTGTTTTATTTAAAGAATCTAAATCTTTAATACTGTCTCCTATATAAATATACTCACTTTCTCCACCATTAGTCAATTTTGGCTCAATTATGCTAGCGGCCCTAATGCTGTTAAAACTATTATTATTCTTAGTCCTTTCTATTAAACTATGGTTTTCAACTGTTTTAGAAATTAAAAAAACTAATAAAAAAACACCCACTAATAAGGCTGAAACAAGAAAGACTTTAGTTTTACTAATAATCTTCTTTTTAGCCTTAGTTTTTGTTGCAGGAGTTTTTTTCTTAAGCTCTGCTGACTTTTTACCTGCAGTTTTTTTCTTTACAGGCTTTTTACCTAATTTCTTTTTTTCTATAGGTTTTTTTATAGCTTTAGGTTTTTGGGTTGTTGTATCCGTTTTCTTTTTAGGAGTAGAAGGTTTTTGTAGTGGTACTTTAAGACTTTGTTTACTCTTTATAGATTTGCTTTTGGATAAATCTGTTTTTTGTACTTTATCTTCATCTCTTTTAAGAGTTTTGGACTCTTCTTTTTCTTTTAGATTTAAATCTCTACTCTCTTTCCTAAAAGTACCATCTTTTACATCTTTTTTAACTTCTACTTTTTTATCAGAAGATGGGGATGAATTACCTTTTGTAAAAACAGTTAGTTTTGCTGTTGGAATTCCTCTAACTTCTTTTCTAGAGGG
>CAZHNE010000363.1:0-1523 GCA_964533775.1 uncultured Spirochaetaceae bacterium
ATAATATAGCTTTTTATCTTTTTCTCTGTTTAAATCGGCTTTTAGAGTCTTAGAAATGTATTTTGTAATATACTTAGATACTTTTATTTTGCTTATTATTGGCTCCAGGGTACAAAAACCAAACTTATCAGCATATCCACCCCAACTGTAAATTTTACGACCTTTTTTCAACATTTCTAGAAGTCTATAGGGAATATTATCTTCCAGGGTAAACAATGTTAATTCTTGAATTGGTACACCTTTTAGTAATCCGTGCATATGCCAGGCTCCATCTTTGTGTGACTCTGGAATAAGTAAATATTGAATATCATAGTTTTTTAATCTTCTTAAATTACGGATAAATTGACCTAAATCTTTAATAAAACCAGGTAAATCATATCTGTCTTTTTTATCCTTGCTTAATGTAAAAGTTACAAAATAATCAAAATCATTACATAGAGCATACTCAAATATTTTATTTTTTGCCCTGGATAAATTGTTATCTAGTTTTTTATCATTTATATCACGTGATTTTGGTTCTAAACTGTAATCTTGATATTCAGGAATAATAAATGATGTTTTATGTAACGTTAACTTGTAATTATCAACGTTATATTGTTTTATACTAAAATATTTAGTTTTTATTTTTTTTACATCATCCAATTTTTACCCCCCTACACCTTAGTGTTTTCAATTGGTACCGTTAAGTGATACTTTGTCTAGTATATAAGACCAAAGGCTCACGGCCTACCCTGGTAGGCACCGTGTAGCCTTTTCGGTCAAATAATGCTACATATACTCGCTTTTTATATATGCAGCTATTCAGTTGTCTTTTTTTGTTTTTCTAGCTCTCTGCTATATTCAAATAAATTTGCTACTTTTTCTTGTTTTACATACTCTGCTAATGCCATTACCATTAAGTTAGCCTGGCTTACTCCTAATCTATTGGCTCTATCTTCATACCAGCTTGCTAACTCATCACCCATTCTAATATTTTTTCTTACTAAAGACATAATAGCACCCCCTAGACAATATATTACACCTATAAGACACAATAGTCAATATTAAACTTTATTGGTTCGTGGGGGGAAAGAGTTGCTCCGCTCCCCCACTCTAGATGCCCGCAACTTTTTGCCTGAAAAGAGTGGCAAAATAGATTGCTAAGACTAGAGCAGGGGAGTTTTTTTCTTTTAAAGAAAAAAGGAGCTTGTCCCCCTGGACTTGCTCCTCGTTCCTGGCTTAAATTAAAACCAATGTTTTATTATAAGAATTCTTATACTTTTATAATATTTATTATGATGTTATAATATTTATTATAGAATTAGAATATTTCTTGTGACTTGTCTAAATGTAATTTTAAACTTAAAAATTCGGCATAATTTAGCATTTTAGTTGCAACATATTCGTTTTCGAAATCTGGGTCTATATCAATGTTCGGATTGTATAGACCTTTATAAACTGTGAGAGCTGTATTAAGACCTTTACTGGTATAATATAGCTTTTTATCTTTTTCTCTGTTTAAATCGGCTTTTAGAGTCTTAGAA
>CAZHNE010000364.1:0-1519 GCA_964533775.1 uncultured Spirochaetaceae bacterium
TAATAAATATCAATTGTCTTAGATTTCGATTCTAAGACAATGTAGAATTATCAAACTTAGCCAGCAAAGACACCGAGTAGAATCTTAGCAACGAATAAAGCTGTTACAATCCAAGTCATTCCAGTAATTTCTTTTGTTTTGCCTGAAACAAGTTTTAAGATAGTGAAACTTAAGATACCGAACATAATACCATCAGAGATAGAATATGCTACAACCATCATTATGATACATAAGAAAGCAGGAACTGCTTCAGTAACATCGTCAAACTCAATATCTTTAACAGGAGTAATCATTAATACACCAACCATAATAAGAGCAGGAGCTGTTGCTGCACTTGGAATTGATCCAAAGATTGGTTCTAAGAATAGGGATAAAACAAATAGGATAGCAACTACAACAGCAGTTAAACCAGTTCTACCACCAGCTACAACACCAGATGATGATTCAACAAATGTTGTTACAGTTGAAGTACCTAAAACAGCACCAACAGTAGTACCAATAGCGTCAGCGAATAAAGCTTCTTTACAGTTTGGAATTGATCCGTCTTCTTTAATCATGTCAGCTTTTGTTGCACAACCAATTAAAGTTCCAACAGTATCAAACATGTCAACAAATAAGAATGTAAAACAAACAACAACGAAATCTAACGATAACATTTGTGAGAATTCAAATGGGAAGAAGTAAGGAGCTGAAGGAAGGAAGTTTCCACCTTTATATGATGTTACACCAAACGGAATACCAATTAATGTTGTAATTAAAATACCATATAACATTGCACCTTTAACGCCTCTAGCCATTAATAAAGCAATAATTATAATACCTATCATTGCTACCATTGGAGCGCCTGATGTCCAAGCTGGATTTAATCCAACTAAAGTAGCACCACCAATAATAATACCAGCATTTTGCATACCAATAAAGGCAATAAACAAACCGATACCAACTGAGATAGCTTTTTTCAAGTTAGATGGAATACTATTAACAATAGCTTCTCGAACGTTGAATGCTGTTAACAAGATAAAAATAATACCTTCTACAAAAACAGCTGCTAAAGCGAACTCAAAAGACTTACCCATTCCTAATACAACTGTATATGCTAAGAAAGCGTTAAGTCCCATACCGGGTGCTAGAGCAAACGGTAAGTTTGCTAATAAGCCCATAATTAATGTTGCTACAGCACTTGCGATTGCGGTTGCTGCGAAAACTTTTGAAAAATCCATACCTGCATCGGAAAGGATACCTGGATTAACTGCAAGTATGTAAGCCATTGTTAGGAAAATGGTAATACCTGCCATAATTTCTGTACGTACATCTGATTTTCTCTCTGAAATCTTAAAGAAATTGTCCATAAATGCACTCCTTATATTTAGTGATTGTTTGAAATTAGTATATAGCATGATTAGTTAAAAGTACAGAAATATTTTTTTGATTGTTGCGTTTTGGTGCTTTAACCATATCTTTTGATTAACAAATGTTATCTACTTTGCATTTAGTTTAAACTAAAATTATCTTTAGTTAA
>CAZHNE010000365.1:0-1515 GCA_964533775.1 uncultured Spirochaetaceae bacterium
CTATTGTTAAAATTTTAAATATGATATAAACCATAAGAGTATGAAAATTGAAACTAAAAACTTCGAAGATTTAAAAACACAATACAATTTAACCGATAAAGAGTTGGCTTTTAAAGAAAGCGAACACTCTCTTCCAATTTCAATAACAAGTCACTTTTTATCGTTAATAGATAAGGATGATGAAAAGGATCCTTTAAGAATTCAAGTATTTCCTAGTGTCGATGAAAACATTATTAATGAGCTTGAAGATATTGATCCTTTAGAAGAAGTTAATAACTCAAAGTCATCTTTCTTAATTCATAGATATACGAACAGAGTTGCTTTATTAACAACTGATATGTGTCCTATGTACTGCAGGCATTGCTTTAGAAGAAGATTTACTGGCAAACTAAAAGGCCCAATTAGTAATGAAGACATACTTAAAGCATCCCTGTATATTCAAAAAAACCCTAAAATTAAAGAAATTTTACTTACTGGTGGTGATGTTTTAATGCTTTCTGATAAAAAGTTAGACTTTTTAATTAAAACACTCAGAGAGAAAAATCCAAAACTAGTAATTAGAATTTGTACAAGAATGATTGTTACAGCTCCTGAGAGAATTACAGATAATTTAGTTTCAATATTTTCAAAATATAAAACTGCACCGTTTTATTTATTAACACAAATAAACCATCCAAGAGAATTAGATCCCCTAGCAATTAATGCTATAAACAAATTTCTTAATGCTGGAATTATTGCTTTAAATCAAAGTGTTATGTTAAAGGGTGTTAATGATGATTTTGATACAATGGAAGAGTTATGCAACAAACTATTATTTAATAAGGTTATCCCATATTACGTATTCCAAGGAGACTTAGTATCGGGAACTTCTCACTTAAGGGTAAATGTAAATAAAACAATGCAAATTGAAAATGAAATGCGAAAGCGTCTTTCTGGACTTGCTATGCCCTCTTTTATGATAGATTTGCCAAAAGGTGGTGGTAAGGTTCCTCTTACAAAATGCTACTTAAAAAGCTTTATGGACAAAACTTACTCATTTGAAACGCTTGACGGGGACTTGAGAAAGTATCCTCACATTGATTAAAAGAAAGAGGTTGCAAATTGCAACCTCTTTTTTATAGTATTCTTGCCTTCTTTAATCTGAAAGCTTCCTTAATGTATCTTCGATAGCTTTCTTTCTAATTTCAGCTCTTTGCTCATTATACTCTTGAGTTGTTAAAGTCTTAGGCTGTCTAGGATAGAAAGTTGGAATTTTTACTTCTTCTTTAGAATCATCCACTTCAGTAGTAGTTGCTGAAGTCTCATCTAAAACTTGAGCTAAAACTGTAGCACTAATAGCACCCTCACCTTCACTTGAAGCAACATCTTCTTTGACAGGTTCTTCTTCTCTAAACAAAGCCATTTGTTCTTCTGTCATCTTTTCAGGTAGAATTGTTCTTAACTGTGCTATAAATTGATCTTTATGCTCTTGAGATTTTATAGCCAATTCATCATCAACTGAAGCTTCTTTAACTG
>CAZHNE010000366.1:0-1508 GCA_964533775.1 uncultured Spirochaetaceae bacterium
TCAGTCTCTCGAAAGTTCATCAGGACCTCCTTAATAATAAATCGGAGTACTCCCCATATATCTACTAAGGCCATCTTTAGGCCAATAGATATAATGATGTTCTTTTTATATTTTAAGCCCAGAAACTTCAGTTTGCAAGTCATAAATGCAAAAATATGAGTAAAAATTTATTGATTGAAAAAAATATTGCCTTCTAACATAGTAGAGTGAATGTCTATTAAATATAATTACAGAAAAACATAACTTCACTTTTAACAAAATATTTATTTTGAATATCGTGTTATAATTGTAACTCCTATTAAGAAAAAACACTTTTAATTTTTGCACTATAAGATATTTCATATAATATTTAAAATTGAGGGTATCATGCAAATGTCCAAACATTCTCCGATGCTAAATGGATAGGAGTTTTTTCAGCTGATAATCAAAGTGGTAAAATACCTCACTCTCATCAAGGAGCGATTAATCTCCCTTAATAAAAGAATTATCAACAAAAATTTTAGAAGGAGAAAAGAAACCTTTTTACAAAGAAAACAGAACTGCGCAAAATGCAATAATAAGGAATATAACATGCTTGCTTTAGAAGCTTTAGAAATAATTTCAAATGGTAAAAATTCAGGTGTCGAATTTAAAAATGATGATATTCGCCCTGAACAATTAGCAAAAGAATTAGTCGCATTTGCGAATTTACAAGGCGGAAAAATCTTTCTAGGTGTCGAAGACAATGGAGAGATTTCTGGTATAAAAAGAAACAACCTTGAGCAATGGGTTTTAAATTGTTTTAGGGACAAAGTTTTTCCTCATATTATTCCCTTTTATGAAGAGTTGATAATTGATGATAAAACAATTGCAGTAGTTACTATAACTGCAGGTATTTCTAAACCTTATGTTGTTAAACATAACAATAGAGCCGATATTTATATTCGCATGGGAAGCCGTTCAGAAATTGTGCCCTACGAGCAACATGTAAGTCTTTTTTCTTCACTAAGTGTTTTACATACTGAATTACTACCTGTATCAGGTAGTTCACTAGACTCTTTAGATCTCTCTCGTCTCTCTTTTTATCTCAAGGAAATCATTAAAGATGTAGAGAATGTTCCTCAAACGGACAATGAATGGATGACTAGATTAACTGGCCTGGGACTAATGTGTGATGATAATGTTGGGAAAAAGGTTTGTACAATAGCGGGCTTAGTTTGTTTTGGTAAAAGCCCCCGTCGTTATTTAAAGCAATGTGGATTAAGATTTAGAGCTTATCGAGATGATGAGAAGGAATATGATGCATTAACTGATATTGTTATAGACGGACCGTTAGTTGCTAGGCGTGAAATGCAAAATGGCAATATAACCACTGTGGATGGAGGGCTACTTGAAAAATTCTCAGCCGCTATTAAACCATTTATTTACAAGGAATCTTCTATTGTAGATACTAATCTAAAACGTGAGGGGTCTTGGTTATATCCAATAGAAGTAATTAGAGAAGTTGTAGTAAATGCTCTCGCTCATAG
>CAZHNE010000367.1:0-1507 GCA_964533775.1 uncultured Spirochaetaceae bacterium
GTGGTTGGCCAAACTGGTAAAAATATCCCAACAGCACCTAGAATGAGGAATAAAAACCCAAGAATAGAAAGAAGAATTATTTTAAATTGCAATTAAATTTAACCTCCATCTTTTAAGAGTAATTATATTATACCCTAACAAATATAAGTTTCAAGAAAATAATTCATAATCACACAACTGGTTCAATGTATTTTTTAATAAACTTTATTCTATCCTTTGCTTTTCCTTTATATATAGCAGCAATAGAAACAACAAGATTTTTACTCATGTTAAGATAAATAATGTTTCCTCCATCACCTAAAGCAGCATAAGTTTTTTCTGTGGGATCTAAAACCCACCATAGATATCCAGAATTTATTCTGTTTCTCCACCACTTGATATGTGGTTGTAAACTCTCTTCTACCCAAGAGGTAGAGACAATTTGGTTATTATCCCAAACCCCTTTATTTAAATATAATTGTCCAATTTTCGCCATGTCTACTGGAGAAAGGGTAAGACCCCATCCTGCTGCATTTAATCCAGTAGAATCTGAAACCCAGCCGCTTAAAGTTGTAGATTCACTAAACTCTATTTGATCTTCTTTATCAAAAAAGTCTATATTTCTTTCAACAACTATACCCAATGGCTCAAACAAATGCTCATTTGCAAAGTCTAAAAGAGGCTGCCCAGTTGCTTTTTCAAGAATTCCAGAAAGAATATCAGGCCCTATAAGAGGAGAGTATCTAAACCTTCCTACTTTGCCTTTTCCTCCTAACTCATCGAGAGAAAACTTTAACCAATCTTGGCTTTCAAAATATTTTAAATAAGGTGCAACAATACCGTGATTGTATGGAGCAGTCATTGTTAGCATATTCTTTATACTTACTTGCTGTATTTTCTTTTCCCCCGCTCTTACATTATAATCTGGGAAGAAATCTAATACTTTTTGCTCAACACTTTCTATGTATCCCTTATCAATTGCAATACCAATTAATATTGAGACAATACTTTTTGTTACTGCATAAACGTGAATTCGAGTATCTGTATCACAATTGTTAAAGTAATTTTCATACAATGTATTACCATTCTTTAAAACAACTATCCCAGCGATATTATCATGATTTTCAATTATTTCATCTTCTATTTTTACAATATTTTCTTTGTTCATATATTTAGTCCTTTATTGTATCGGTAGTTTTAGTAATTATACTATTGCATCCTCATCTAGAGTTTCTAGTAAAAAACTGACTGGTCTAAAGCCATCATTACATGAAATCATAGCTGATTTTTTATTTTTCATCCACCCGCTATATATATCTTCACCGCCGTAAGCTAGAGTCATAACAAATGCTGAAATACTATCCCATGCACTGTCACAAAAGTTTTCTGGTTTTTGCCAACCATTTGCAATAAAAACTTGTCCTTCTACCATGTCACATGGATTTTCAACTTTGTTTTCATACTCTTGGATTAAATCTTTATAACAAGCTTTTTTCATTACAGTAATTTTAACTTTTTTCACTCTATT
>CAZHNE010000368.1:0-1503 GCA_964533775.1 uncultured Spirochaetaceae bacterium
ACAAAGCTTGAATATATATCATCCTTGTAATTACCACTTCTTGTTCCAGTGATTAATAGGTAGTCGCTCTCTCTTATTTCTTTATCGAACAAAGCTCTTATTTTTTCATCACTAGAGTCACTTACAGGATCACTCTCTTCAACAATTTCTGTTGTTTCGCCCTCTTGAGAAAGGAGAGTTGAACATGTTCTAACTCTTGAATGAGAGTCTAAGACGTATTTTAAGTTGATATTATCCTTTTTAGTAAGCTCTAACATTCTTTCTTCATCTAAAGAGTGCAGATGAGTTAAAACAGTATTGTTAATATTTTTCTGAGTTAATACTCTTGCTACATTTACACCCTTACCACTAGCATCTTCTCTGTGGAATAATTCTCTATTAACTTCACCTATATGAAATTTTTCAAACATATAAGTTTTTTGGAAAGTTGGATTTAAACTAACAACTAATACTTTTTTCATTTTTACTCCTCGTTTATAAACTTTATTATACCAGAAGAGTCAAGTTCATTAAAATCTGCTTTACTATACTCAAAAGATACTTCATCAGCAAAAGTTTCACACATTTCAAATGACTCTTCCATAACATATGGAGAGTGAGCATCTGAGTTAGTAATTATTTTTAAATCATCGTACGAAGCTGCCAATTTCCAAAACTCTTCTACAGGGTAAATAAATCTCTTTCCCCCATTAAAGCCTCTCACTCTTCTCTTTAATATTCCATTACCATTAACTTCTAATGCAACATCATAATAAGCTGCTGCTTCTATAATAGCTTTACTAATAGCTTTTGCTTGTTCATCCCATTTAAAGTATTGGATAAAAAACAAATCAGGATGTGCTCCTATTGAAAATAGGCCACTTTCGATAGCTTTTATATATTGATCTGCGTATGCATTTAAAGTCTTTCTTGTTAGGGGATAGCTGTGTACTGAATGATCTCTTTGGGTTGGTAAATCAAGATAGTGAACTCCAAATATTAAAAAATCAGTTCTATCTTTTATTTCTTGTAAATAGGAGTGATATTCTTTTCTATAATCACATTCAAAACCACTTAAAACTTTAATTGGTTTTAATTGTGTTATATTTTTATCTTCTTTATCCACATATTTATAATTTTGAGCTAACTCGGCCTCTTTTTCTTTTAAATCGTCAATATCGCCTAGATAATCTTCTATTTGATTATAATCCATTCTACTTCTTGCCCATCTATTTTCTTTTACTGGGCAATGTTCACTAAATCCTAAAACTTCAATAGAAGCTTTTTTAGCTTCTCTAACGTAATCTTTTAATTGTCCCTCCCCATGTCCACAATAAAAGGAATGGGTATGCAAATTATACTTGCCTGCTTCATAAATCATTGTTTATTATCATCTCTCTTTTCTATATTTTTCAAATGTTCGTTGTAATCTAGAGCTGGAATCAATCGTCCTTCCTTATCGTGTATATAATACAGATAATCGCTCTTTGACGGGTATATTGCACTAACTATAGCATCTTTACT